>QMRB01000001.1 GCA_003649185.1 Thermoproteota archaeon
ATTACATTTTGAAGATATAATAGTAATTATTGTTTATCTCTAAGAGATTTTGAAGCTTCCATTTCAATGTTGCCGATTAACTTGGAGATTGCCGTTTCTCTGCTCTTCCACTGCATTATTCGATTTTCTTCAACTTCAATTTTCACCTCGTTCACTAAGTCATATATAAATGGAATATGCTTCCAATCTAAATACCATTTCTCCGGCTTCTCACCTTTACAGGTTAAAACTATGTTTCTTCCAATGTTTACTGCATCCAGTATTGATGATCTTTTCGCTAGAACATCTCCTTTCTCATGATAGTATGCTAGAGCCCAGGGAGGAATATTTATTCCCATACTGTTAAGTATGGAGTATAGATTTGCAATTACTTGGATTGTGCCACTGTCATTTCCACAGGCAATTATCCCTGCAACTTTTCCCTCTAATGGGCATTGTTCACCCATTGTAGCCATATTTTCGAAGACTGTTAATCGATCTATGAAGATTTTCATTTGAGAAGATGGAGAATACCAGTAGACTGGTGTTGCCATTATGAAGCCGTCAGCCATTAAAATTTTATCGTAGAGAAATTTCATGTCGTCATCGAGCACACAGGGATATCTGCAGGCCTCTTGAATATCGCTTAAACAGCCTATGCAGGGTTTAAGCATATAGTCGTATAGATGTATAATTTCGGTTTCCGCTTCAAATCTTTCAGCAGCTTTCAACGCTACGGAGAGAAGTTTAAATGTGTTTCCATATTTTCTAGGTGAACCGTTAAATCCTAATATGCGAACAACCATAAAATTCACCTTCCAATTATAGTTTAGGAGAACGCCCGTAAAATTCGAATTGAACTTACATTAATAAAAAATAAAATGTTTAATTAAATTTTCGATTATCCGATAATTCAACTGAAAGTTAGCCTTAAATTTTAATTGACTATTAGATTAAGGATATTAGGAGTGTATGGATGGAGATGGATAGACTGCTAATTTTAAGCTGGATAATCTATGCATCCTTCTATTTATGTAGAGTGAATTTTTCAATCGCCATGCCGCATATTGGATTGGAATTGAAGATTGGAGAATTGGAGCTCGGCTTTATGGCTTCAGGATTTTTCGCAACCTATTCGATTGGACAGTTGATCAATGGATATTTGAATGTTAAATATGATGTTAAAAGAATGCTTGTGATAGGAGTTTTAGGTTCAAGTATAAGTACATTGATTCTGGGATTCAGCTACAACTATAATTTAGATTTAATTTTATGGGTTTTAAACGGATATTTTCAGTCGATCGGTTGGCCCTCCACCGTTAAATTGATCTCGATCAATGCTGACATGGAAAAACTTGGAAGACGGTTCGGACTGTTCAATACAAGCTGGACTCTCGGCCATGCAATCTCATGGCTTGCCACAGGAATCATTATATATAGTTTTGGATGGAGGATGGGCTTCATCTTCAATGGTTTCGCCTTTCTTACAATAGCTCTCGCAGCCGTCACGCTCATTCCTCAGAGAAACATTGACTATCATTCTGGAGGAGAAAAATATGGGAAGATTAAAGTAATGAAAGATTTGGAGAATTTAAAAATCAAATTCCTAATTTTATTGTCAATAATTTTTCTTTTATCGGATGGTGTAAGATACGGACTTATAACTTATCTTCCCTCCTACATTTATATGCTTGAAAATTCAACTTTAAATGCAACTTATACATCTATAGTTCTTCCATTGGCTGGAAGTATTGGAATGCCCATTATAGGATGGTTTTCAGATAAAGTTAAATATAAAATTGCCCCCCTAATTGTTTTAACAGTTTTTACAGCTTTAATGCTTGCAGAGTTTCCGAAAATCTATGTTTGGAATAAAATTTATGGAATTGTCATTCTCATTTTAATCAGCATTCTACTTTACGGATTGCAGTCTCAAGTAACATCGGCCATTCCTGTTGAGATTTCAGGTGTAAAATATTCTTCATTTTCAGCGGGCATGATAAATGCTGTGGGATCTCTGGGAGCATTCATCTTCAATCTTTCCGGAGGAGCTATAATAGACTATTTGGGATATTTATGGCTTTTTAGCCTTTGGAGTTTAACTCAAATTTTACAGGCTGTAATACTACTTTATGCACATACAAAATATAAAAATGAAACTATTTGACCAGGTTATAGTATAGTTCAGGTCTTCTCTGCTCCAATTGAGGTAGCAGTCTCCTCACATTTAAAACCCTCTGCAATGATAAATCTGCATATATTATGTGATCTTCCATTTCACCTGCATCGGCAACTATTACGCCGAAAGGATCGATTATTACACTTCTACCGCAAAAGCAGGGTTGAGTCTGATTTGCCATGACAACGTATAATCCGTTTTCAATGGCTCTTGCTCGAAGCATAGTTAAAAGATGAACCTCCTTTAAAATGCCGCTGAACCATGCTGAGGAGACGCATAAAAGATTGCAGCCTTCAACAGCCAGGGTTCGAGCATTCTCTGGGAAGCGAACATCATAGCATATTAACATGCCTATATTGAAATCGCCGATTTTAACGGGTTTAGATAAACTTTCACCCGGAATTATTATGGAAGATTCCTTAATGTTGAAAGCGTCGAAGAGATGTGTCTTCCTATAGACGGATAGGATGCAACCTCTATTTGAAATGAGAATGGAAGTGTCATAAATTCTTCGCTCATCCATTTCGCTACGCTCATTAATGCTCACTATAACATTTATATTGTAGCTTTTCGCAGCATCTCTAACTGCATTTACGAAGGGGCCGTTTATAGGTTCCGATAAATTTTCTAGGAGATCTTTCCTAAGCGGATAGAACATGGAATATTCTGGGAAGACTATTAGATCTGCTTCTTTTTCAGAAGCTTCCTCAATTTTGGAAAGTATTCTCCTTAAATTGGAATCCTTATTTGATGTTGCATTCATCTGGACGGAGGCAACCTTCAAGTTTTGCACCGAAAAGTAATGGAATTTAGCGATTATATTTGTTTAGATAAAATGCAATGTATCAGCTTTTCCTATTCTATTTTTATCTCGAAGCCTTCATCTTCTCTGCTTTTCTTCTTCTCCAATTTAACCTCTAAGACACCATTCTTATAGTTTGCTTTAGCAGATTCCACTTTAACCTTTGCTGGCAGTTTAACTTCTTTATAATATTTTCTGTCTCCAGATTCTGCTTGGATGATCAATTTGTCATCTGAAATCTTCAATTTAATATCCTCTTTATTTACACCTGGAATCTCAGCTATAACGGAAATTGTTTTTCCATCTTCAAATACATCTACAAGAGGCTCCCTCTCCTCCCCTATGCTGGGTTTTCCTGAAACTCTTCTGACATTGCCGAATTCTCTTATTATTGGCCTTCCATCTGGACCTATGGTCATCGAAAATCCATATATGAATGGTCCTTTAACCTCTCCTTTCCCTAAAAGTTCTTCAGGATTTAAATTCATGAACATTCTGAATATTCTGTTCAACTCTCTTTCCAAATCTTCAAACTCCTCTGGAAGATTGCTGAATATGTCATCAAATATGTCTCTTCTCCGCCTTCTCCACCATGACAATTTATTCACCTCCAAAAGAAGTAAAATTCAATTGCATGGAATAAATTTGAAAGCATAAATTTAAATTTAACCTTTAATTGAAAAGGAGAAAAGTTAGCTTTTCAAAGCTTTTATGATCTCTCTGCAGAAGTATGGAAGATCTTTTGAAATTCTGGAGGAGATTAAATTGCCATCTCTAACAACTGGTTCATCCAAATATATTGCTCCAGCATTTATCACATCATCTTTAATTGCAGATACACATGTTATTCCCCTACCTTTCAATACACCTGCAGAGATTAATGCTTGAGGAGCGTGGCAGAGGGATGCCACGATCTTTCCACCATTAAACATTTCCCTAACAAAATCTAGAACTTCTCAATATCTTCTAAGCCTATCAGGAAGCCATCCGCCTAGAATTATGAAATAGTTGAAATCTTCCGGCTTGGCTTCTGAGATTAACAGGTCGACTTTTACGGTTAATCCATGTTTGCCAGTTATGGGATCCCTCCTCCAATAACCTTAAATAGGGATGGAATAATTCTAGATCTTCAAATTCTCTTTAACAAGTATCGCTACTCTCCTAGCATTTCTCATCACATATTAATATCTTACATGGAGTTGGAATAAAGTTTTATAAAGATTTTCCATTTCAAACTGTTAAGCAGAATTTTCATCGGTTACTATTGCTTCAGCCTCTTTTCCTATCTGTGAAATGTAAAGTTGATAGTATAATCCTTTCTTTGCCATGAGTTCTTCATGGGTACCTATCTCTCTGATCTCGCCGTTCTCAAGCACTATTATTCTATCCCAGTCTCTTGCAAGTGTAAGTCTATGCGCTATAATTATTGCCGTCCTATTCTCTAAAAGCTTTTTAACAGCGTTTTTAATCATTTTTTCAGTCATTGGATCCACTGCGCTTATAGCTTCATCCAATATTAGGATAGGTGGATCTCTGAGCATTGCTCTTGCAAATGAAATTAACTGTTTTTCACCAGTGGAGAGCAGTCTTCCAGCTTCTCCTGCATCGGTTTGATAGCCATTGGGCATTCTCATAATGAAATCGTGGATTCCAAGTTTCTTGCATACCTCGACGACCTCTTCATCCGTGGCGTTAGGCCTTCCAATTCTAATATTATCCATAACCGTTCCTGGAAATAGAAATGTATCTTGAGGTACAAAACCAATCTGTCTTCTAAGAGAAATTTGCTTAACCCTTCTAATATCATGTCCATCTATCAGTATTCTTCCCCCTGTAACATCGTAAAATCTGCAGAGCAAATAGACCATGGTCGTTTTTCCAGCACCTGTTGGACCTACAATTGCAATCTTCTCTCCTGGAGAAATCTCTAAATTAATATTCTTCAGAACTTCGATTCCAGGAATATAGTGGAAGGAGACATTATCATAAACTATGTGGCCTTTAACTCTAGGCAGTTCCACAGCATCCACATTATCTTTCACAGCGATCTCCGAGTCGATTACTCTGAAAATTCTTTCAGCAGCAGCGAAGGCCGATTGAATTGAACTGTACATGTTCACCAATTGAAGTATTGGACCTGTAAATCTTCCAACATATGCTATGAAAGCGACAAGTGTTCCAACTTCTATGCCGCCTATACTGCTCAGGTAGCCTCCATACCAGAGAACACCTACCAGTGCAGCTGTGGATATTAAATTTATTATCGGCCAGAAAAGGGCGCTGAGCTTTCCAGCCTCAATGTTTGCTTGAAAAGTTTCTCTTGAAGATTCCCTGAACATTCTATTCGCCTGTTCTTCTCTTCCAAATGCTTGAATAACTCTTATCCCTGCAACACTCTCCTGAACTCTAGTCGTCACCTCAGCTATCTTTTCCCTAGTCTTTCTATAGGCCCTTCTAAATCTCGAACTGAAGAGATAGGAGACGAGAAACATGGCTGGAATTATAAGTAGAACGGCTAATGTTAATGGAATGTTGAGGAGGAACATGGCTATAACTACGCCTATAAGGGAGAATATGCTTCCTATTACGCTGAAAACTCCTGAAACCATAACTTCTCTCAAAGTGCTCGTATCATTTATAGTTATCGAGATAAGTTCTCCTGCACGTTTATCAGCATAATATTTGAATGATTGATTTAAAAGTTTGCTGAAAACTTCATTTCTAATATCATATATGAATTTCTGTCCGAGAAACTGTAATGAATATGATTGGATTACGGAGGAAATCCAACCTAAAACTGCAACTCCAATATAGAGTAAACTCATAATGAGAAGTCCGCTTAAATCTCCCTTGAGAATATAGTTATCTATGGTTTTTCCAAGAATATAGGGCATGGCAAGATTGGCTAGAGATCCTAGAACAATGCATATTATAACAGCTGCAAGGGCGGATTTGTAGGGTAAAAAGTATTTGACAAGCCTTTTGGTTAGGATGATTGCAGGTGTCTCTGCACGTTCCTCCTTCATACCCATACTGCGTCTAAAGTGAAATCCCATTGCTATTCACCTCCTCGCCTGTAGCTTCAACCTTTACGGCTTCCTTACCTGTAAGGATTGCCTTCTGCTTCTTATAGAGCTCCACATATATACTATAGTATAATCCTCTCTTCTTGACGAGTTCTTCATGGGTACCTATCTCTTTAATCACACCTTTATCTAACACAATTATTTTATCTGCCAGTAAAATTAATGGAAGCCTCTGAGTCACTATGAACGTTGTACGTCCCTTCATCAATTTCTTTAAATCTTCAACCAGTTCTCTCTCGGTTTCAGCGTCGAGATTCGAGGTTGGATCATCTAGAATTAGAATTTTTGCATCGGCAACTAGGGCTCTTGCAATCGTCAACCTCTGCTTCTGTCCTCCTGAAAGGGTTATACCTCTCTCTCCGATGATAGTGTCATAACCTTTTGGAAGTGAAACTATGAAGTCATGGATCTTCGCTATTTTAGCGGCTTTAATTATATCGCTCATAGATGCCTTTGGATTTGCAAGTTTAATGTTATCTTTAAATGATCCTGCAAATATGAATGGTTCTTGAGAGACTATTGCTATCTGCCTTCTAAGAGACTTCAATTTTACATCTCTAATATCATATCCATCTATGAGAATTTTTCCTTCAGTTACATCGTAAAATCTCGGAATCAATCTTATTAAAGTGCTTTTTCCTGAACCTGTCGGACCAAGTATAGCTATCTTCTCACCAGGCTTAACAGTTAAATTAATATTTTTCAATACGAATTTTCCTGGAATATAGCCGAATGAAACATTTTTGAATACTACTTCACCTTTAATTGGAGGCAGTTCAACTGCGTTAGGCTTCTCCTCAACTTCCGGAACCCTGTTGATTATTTCGAAGAGACGCCTTGCAGATGTCATGGATCTCTGAAAGCTTGCGATGAAGAATCCTATGCTTCTTACAGGCCACATCAACATTAGAAAGTACGAGTTGAAGGCTGCAAGTGAGCCGACTGTGAATTCCCCGTTAATTATCGCTACTCCGCCAAAATATAGGATTGCACTCATAGCGAATGCTAAAACTAGGAAGCCGCTCTGCCCATATGTAACTCTTAACTTTGCAGCTTTCAAAGAGAGTTTAAGGAAGGTTTCATTCTCCCTCTTAAACTTCTCTATCTGATAATTCTCAATGTTTAAAGCTTTAACCGTTCTGAAACCTGTCAAACTGTTATCTGCAACCGAAGTTAAAACTCCAACTTGATATCTTATCTTCGAGTATAATGGAAATATGATACGGCTATATTTAATATTTAATAGCATTATTATGGGAATGAATATTGCAGCTATAAGTGTAAGCTTAGGGCTCATACTATACATGTTTATGAAGGCTAAAATTATTAGGAAGACTGTTTGAAGGATTCGGGCTAATTGATAGGCTAGGAAACGTGTTAAACGATCAGTATCATTGGTAACTCTTGCAACGAGCTGTCCAATGGGCATTTTATCGAAGAATGCAAATGACTGTCTTTGAATTGCACTGAAAACGACATTTCTTAAGTCGAGAACAACACTTTGAGAGAACAAGACGCTTAAATATCTTTGAAAATAGCTTGTAATCGAATTTAAACATGAAACTAAGAAGATTAGTAGGGAGTAGAAGGTTACAGCTTCAAATGATCCTTTAATGATTCCTGCATCTATAACCATTCTGGTAAAATTGGGGGTTAACACGGAGAATTGTGAACCTATAAACATGAATATGACGGATAGTAGGAAGTATTTCCACTTCCTCATAATATATGGGATTAAATGTTTGAATGTTTGGAGGGAGGACTCTCCCTTACTCTGCGTTTCCATTTTGGTCCTTTCGTCGCCTATCCTCTTCATTAAAGCTTCACCCTTCCAGATTATATCACCTATACAAATTGTTTATATAAATATTTCGTATATATTTAAGTAAAAACTTTAATATGTTTATATGCTATTGCACATGAACCTTCAGATGAAACCATACATGGCCCCACAGGATTGGCGGGATTACAGATCTTGCCGAATAGGGGGCATTCTTCAGGCATTATCAATCCTCTGAGAACGTCTCCACATCTACATCCAGGAGGCATATCATATTTCTCCTCAACAGCTACATTGAAAGTTTTAAGGGCATCAAACCTTTCAAATTCATCTTTAAGCTCCAAACCCGACGAGGAGACACGTCCAATACCCCTCCAATATGCATCTGAAATTTTGAAGACTTCTCTCATAATTTTTTTAGCCTTCACATTTCCCTCAAACTTAACAGCCCTTCCATATTCATTTTCAACTTCAAATCTTCCTTCATTGATCATATCTATTAGCATAGCTACACCTAAAAGTACATCTATGGGTTCAAATCCCACTATAACCATTGGAACCTTATTTTTAACGGCTATAGGAATATATGGTTCTACACCTATAATGGTTGAGACGTGGCCTGGACATATAAAGCCATCTATTTTAATTTCACCTAGCTTTAGAAGATAATCCATTATGGGCGGTATAAGTAGATGGGCTGAAATTATATGGAAATTTTTGGGAGGATTTTTAAGAAGTATGGAGGCTGTGGATGGAGCTGTGGTCTCGAAGCCTATTGCCAAATGAACCACTTCTCTACTGGGATTTCTCTCAGCAATTTTAATTGAATCATAGATGCTGTAGACGACTCGTACATCACCTCCCATGGATTTAACATCCATTAAAGAATAATTTACACCTTTAACTCTGAACATGTCTCCAAAAGTTGTTACAATAGCTTTTCCTTTCAATGCCATTTGGACTGCTACTTCAATCTTTACAGGTGAAGCTACACATACTGGGCATCCTGGACCTGCCCTCAAATCCACATTTGGAATAAGCGACCTTATACCGTAATGTGTAATTGTATATTCATGTTTCGGCCAGCCAGCTATTCTGGCTGTGTGCCGCATACATGCATGATTAAATATTTCCGCCCATCACATCTTCCATTAATATATTTAGTTAACTTTTCAGCTAGACTTCTATCCCGATATTTTAAAAGGAGTTTTTCAATCAAATAGGACACCTCGAAAATTTATTTATTTAGCCAGTTTAGGTCTCTTAAGTTTGCTTCTCACCTCTGAGAGCTGCTTCTCTACAGTTTCAACGAAGTTTATAGGTAGCTTTTTGAATATGGGTTTAGGTTTACGTATTTTATGTCCCGGTTTAAGATTGAAGGATGCTGCTTCAAACCATTTTGCACTGTGAACGGAGCCTTCTAATCCTAGCAGTCTCCAAACCTCTTCGGAAGCATCCGGCATGAATGGTTCCATTAATATGGATAAGGCTTTAACGGCGTTTGCAGTTAACCATAAAGTTGTGGATGAATCTTCAAGGTTTGATTTAATTCTCCTCCACGGCTCCTTCAAATTTAAATATTGATTACATTTAGAGGAAAATTCGAGTAGGGCTTCAGCTGCAAGCCTCAACCTCATTTTCTCAATTTGAAGCCCTATCCTTTTCGGAGCTGATTCAACGGTCTTTTTAAACTCTTCATCTTCCACATTTAACTTGGAGGGAGATGGAACTTCGCCGCCGAAGTATCTGTAAATGAAGCTTAAAGTTCTGTGAATGAAATTTCCAATGTTATCGTTCAATTCAGAGTTAACTATTCTATAGAAATCTTTCCATGTGAAGTTTAAATCTCTCACCTCTGGACGCAATAATATTAGGGCGAAACGCCAATAATCGGGGGGACATATCTCCAATGCCTCGTCGGCCCAAACCCCTATACCCCTACTCTTGCTGAAGGCTTGACCCTCAAACATTAGAAATTCTATGCTTGAAATCTGCCATGGGAGAACATAGTGTTCCCCTGAAGCCATAAGCATTGCTGGAAGGATAATTGCATGGAAGGGAATATTATCTTTCCCTATGAAGAAGACGGTTTTACAATCCTTATTCAGCCAATAATCCTTCCATCTCTCAGCTTCCCCTCTAGAAGTGAAATATTCAAGGGTTGCTGACAGATATCCGAGAAGCGCTTCAAACCAGACGTATATGGTCTTTCCGTTGGCTCCTGGAAATGGAGCTGGAATTCCCCATGCATTATCTCTCGTTATAGCTCTAGGCTTTAAACCCTCCCTAAACCATGCATTACAATAATTTTTGACGCTTGGAGGAAAGTGTTCATGATTCATGACGAAGTTATGCAGTTTCTCTGAAAGTTTAGTAAGATCGAAGAACCAGTGTCTGGTAACTTTAACTGTGGGTTTTGAACCGCAGAAGACGCATTTAGGATTTATGAGATCCAATGGATCTAAAAGTCTTCCACAATTATCGCATTGGTCACCTCTAGCCTTCTCGTAGCCACAATATGGGCAGGTTCCCTCAATAAACCTGTCAGGTAGAAATATTTCGCATTTGGTGCAGAATGGAAGGGAAACATTCTCATCATATATGTATCCGTTCTCATAAATTTTCATGAAAAATTCCTGTACGAAACGTATATGTATGGGATTTTCAGTTCTAGTGTAATTGTCATAGCTTATTTTAAACTTTTCAAATAGAAGTGAAACGTAACTGTGAAGTTCATCTGTAAGCTTCTTCGGCTCTATTCCCAGCTTTCTAGCTTCAACTTCTATTGGAGTTCCATGCTCATCTGAACCGCTTACAAAAACAACATCTTCCCCTTTTAAACGGAGATATCTTGCAACCACGTCGGGGGAGATGACGCATGCTATAAGCGTTCCAAGATGGGGGAAAGCATTAACATATGGCCATGCTGCACATATAACCCATTTACCCAAAGATTCACCTCCAAAATGCAGGTCAAATATTAAATAAAAAGATTTGGGTTTAAATTTATCTGTGCGCTTTCTCCATGAATTTAACCTTATATCGTTTCTCTCCACTCTTAACATGTGGAGTTCTATATACCGTGTCATTTGACTTTTCAATTTCCCTGGCCTCATCAGCCAGTTTTGCCGCTATTCTGAGCAATTCATGTGCAGCTGCCACCATCGGCATATATGCCTCCCTATCTTTCAGCACATAGCATCCTGTAGTGGAAAGTCTTGCAACTCTTCTAGCAGCTTCATAGCTTGCAATGGCCTTCGCCTTAGCATATGGATTGCTGAAGCCTCCATAATTTTCAACAACGAAATATGCGTCTGCAATTATCTGTGGAAGCTTGACTTCTCCACCAGATTTAATCGCCGAAATTACCTTGTCGATTTCAGCTATAAGCATTCTAATAACGCCTGTTACAGCTAACACTTTTAGAATGTCGCTGTTAAACAGAACCATTTCAGTTGCATCTAAAAAGTCTCTTCTAGCACCTATCATTGGATCCGCCTGGATAATAATATATCCGAAGCCGTTCTCCTTCAAATCCTTCTCAGCCTTCTTTGCAGGTTCATCGGATATCACTATGATTGGAATGTTTGGAAGCTTATCCTTTAAATGCATTCTACCCTTTCTCGGACCCTCTAACGCCGCGTTTGGAGTAACATTTACTATGAGTTGGGGATTAAATTTTACAGCGGCATCTGCAACATCAATGCAATTCTCAGCATCCATCTTTCCACCAGTGGAGAAAACTCTTACCAATATATCCTCCCTGTTAGCTCTCTCATCCAACGCTATCTCAATTAGAGGAGATGAACCTATACAGCCGAATTTGACGACTGCTATGCGCAGTTGATTCATAAATATCCCTCATTACATAAAAGCTTACTAAAGTTTATAAGTATAATCGGTAGACTAGTGTATAGCCATTCTGAGGTGGAAAAATGTCCTCGCTTGAAATTGCGAAAAAAGCAAAGTTAAAGCCAATAGTGGAGATAGCTAGAAAAATAGGTTTAACTGAAGATGACATTGAACTTTACGGTAAATATAAAGCGAAAGTAAAATTGGAAGTATATGAGAAAAATAGGGATAAACCGGATGGCAAGTTAATTGTGGTTACAGCGGTTACTCCAACCAAGGCGGGTGAAGGAAAAACTACGGTTGCCATAGGTTTAGGTGAAGCTTTAGGAAG
Source organism: Thermoproteota archaeon (assembly GCA_003649185.1). Lineage (GTDB taxonomy): Archaea > Thermoproteota > Methanomethylicia > Culexarchaeales > B10-G16 > Culexmicrobium_B > Culexmicrobium_B thermophilum. Next base: position 12,010 of record QMRB01000001.1, read on the forward strand.
ATTAAACCTCAAAAACATAGTGGTTCTGAGACAGCCCTCACTCGGCCCAGTATTCGGCATAAAGGGTGGAGCCACTGGAGGGGGATATGCACAGGTACTTCCAATGGAAGATATAAATATACATTTTACAGGTGATCTTCACGCAGTTACAGTGGCCCATGATCTTTTAAACGCCGTTCTCGACAATCACATTTATAGAGGATATGAACCGAAAATCGACATACACAACATATATATTAAGAGAGTATTAGACATGGAGGATAGACCGCTAAGACATATAGTTATAGGTTTAGGCGGCAGAACTGGTGGAATACCGCGAGAAACAGGATTCGAGATAACTACAGCCTGTGAAACTGCAGCAATCCATGCATTAGCGACAAGCCTTAAAGATCTTAAGGAGCGGCTCGGCAACATCACAGTTGCCCTATCCACAGATAGGAAGCCTGTAAAGGCGAAGGATCTAAAATGTGTGGGAGCAATGACTGTTGTAATGAAAGATTCGATAAAACCGAACCTCGTTCAAACATTGGAGGGAACACCTGCATTCGTTCACGGAGGCCCATTCGCAAATGTGGGACATGGATGTCCAAGCCTAATGGCCATAAAAATTGCTCTTAAATTAGCGGATTATGTGGTGGTGGAACCCGGCTTCGGAGCAGATCTTGGATTTGAAAAGTTCTGTGACATTGCATGTAGAGCCGGAAACATTAAACCGGATGTAGCTGTGATAGTTGCATCGATAAAAGCTTTAAGATCGCATGGAGGAGCAAAGGAACATGACAATCCAAATTTGGAAGCCGTTAAGAAAGGTATTGAAAACTTGGAGAAGCAGATAGAAAATGTTGAAAAGTTCGGGGTTCCAGCAGTAGTGGCAATAAACAAATTCCAGAATGATGCAGATGAAGAGATAAAGTTTGTGAAGGAATGGTGCGAAAAGAAAGGTGTTCCAGTAGCAGTGGTGGAAGTATTCCAGAAGGGAGGGGAGGGAGGAATAGAACTTGCAAGAAAAGTTTTAGAAGTTTTAGAGACGAAGAAAGCCGACTTTAAATTCCTATATGATTTGAAGCTTCCAGTGGAGGAGAAGATAAAAATTATAGCGAAAGAAATGTATGGAGCAGATGACGTAATATTTACGGATGAGGCGAAAAGGGATATTAGAAGGATAAAGAGAATGAAGGTTGCAGATCTACCGATAAATATGGCTAAGACTCCGCTCTCATTGACTGATGATCCTAAAAAGGTGGGTAGACCAAGAGGATTTAAAATAACCATAACAAATGTTAAACCCTTCACAGGTGCAGGATTCCTAGTTGCATACTGTGGAGAAATAAACACGCTTCCAGCATTACCCTCGAAACCTGCCGTATGGAATATAGATTTAGATGTTGAGACTGGTGAAGTGATAGGGTTAAGGTGAAAAGATGACGATAATACTTGATGGAAAAGCATTATCGAAAAAGATTTTTAAAGAATTGAAGAGAGAAGTTGAAGAGTTGAAGGGGAAGGGGATAGTTCCCAAAATCTCCCTTATCCTCGTAGGCGAAGATCCAGCTTCATCATCATATGTGAATATGAAGGCGAAGAGAGCGAAAAGGCTTGGAATGGACTCAGAGATCCATAAACTTCCTGAAAATATAAGTGAAAGGGATCTTGCAAAGTTCATAGAAAAATTGAATGAAGATGCCAATGTACATGGAATAGTGGTTCAAATGCCCCTCCCCAAACATATATGTGAGAGAAGAATCTCCGACACTGTTGATCCAAGAAAGGATATTGATGGATTACACTCCGAGAATCTTGGAAGATTACTTGCAAATGAGAAGTGTTTAGTTTCACCTGCAGCTGAGGGAATAATGACCCTTTTCAAAGAATATAGCATTAAAGTTGAAGGGAAGCATGCAGTAATTTTAGGTGCAACAGAATTGACGGGAAAGCCTTTGGCAGCGCTACTTTTAAATGGCGGGGCAGCTGTAACCATATGCCACTCCACAATAGAAGATTTTAAAAGATACACTTTAGATGCGGATATAGTGGTTGCCGATATTGCAAAGCCGAAGGCTATTAGAGGAGATATGGTTAAGGAGGGGGTGGTAGTGGTGGACTGCGGATTCAACTATGTTGAAGGTAAACTGATTGGAGATGTAAACTTCGATGAAGTTTCATCTAAAGCATATGCAATAACACCTGTGCCTGGCGGAGTTGGACCAATGATAATAGCAATACTTATGAGAAACCTTGTTAAAGCAGTGAAGCTATACCATTTGAAGTGAAATGCCGATAAAGTTGAAGGATGCTGTGAAAGATTTTCTAAAAGAGCATGGTATAACCGTAAATGACATATTGGATTTGATGGATGAGAATAAGATCGAAATCGCGGAGGCCTTTAAAAAGAGAACATGGCTCAAAGAGAGGGAGATAAAAAGTCTAGTTGAAAGATACTCTGCAAGAAAACTTAACCTTCTACTTTTTATAATTCAAACATTTTATCTGGCCAATCCAAGTGGATTATATAAGGGGTTTATGCTTGAACCGAGATTTGGAGACATCGTTTTAAACGGCAAGGTTACTAGGGAAGGAGTGGTGAAAATTTTGAAGGAGATTGAGGGTAGGATAATTTGGAGATGAAAATAGTTCAGAGTTCAGCTTCACCTCCATTTTAACAGGAACTGTTTAATTGAAAATTCAAGTTTTAGAAAGCGTGATAAATGAAAAATTTTCAAGGGAAATCTTAAATTAAATGAAAATATAAATTAAACCATGAATGTAAACACTGAAGCAAAGCGCATACTTGAAAAAGTCAGATACATCAAACCCATAATAGTGGATATTGAGGGAATTCCAAGGGGACTTATTATTAGAAAGAAGAATTCCATCGAAAAGTTAATGGAAGGCGTATGCTTCGACGGATCCTCCATAAAAGGCCATGCGAGAATCGAGAACAGCGATCTAGTGGCAAAAATAGATTTAAACACATTGAAGATTGCAAGCTGGGAATGTAACGAAATGGCAATAGCTCTATGCGAAGTGGAAGATGTAAATGGAAAACCATACTTGGAGAATCCGAGAATGAAGCTTAAAGAATATGTTAAACATCTTGCAGAGAAGGGGATAAATGTTAAAGTTGGAGTGGAATTGGAATATTTTCTCTTAAAAAAGGAGAATGGAAGAATATTTTTAAATGATAATGGAGAATACTTCGACCTAATAGACAGCACCTGGGAGTTTCAAAGAAAACTTATAGAAACATTAGAGGACATAGGAATTAAAATTAATAAATGTCATCATGAGGTGGCTAAAGGCCAATATGAAATCTCAATTAAAGCAGCTGATCCCTTAACTCTGGCAGACAACATTACAGTTGCAAAGATTATCATTAAAACTTTGGCTAGAAAGCATGGTTTAACAGCTACTTTCATGCCTAAACCATTCCCAAATATGAATGGAAGCGGAATGCATATTCATTTAAGCATATATAGGAATGGAGTAAACCTATTCTATATGGATGAAAATGAAATCTCAAAGATAGGTTTACATGCAATTGGAGGAATATTGAAACATGCTAAGGGAAATTCTCTAATAGTCTCCCCTACCGTAAACTCATATAAGAGGCTTGCTTCAGGCTATGAAGCTCCAACAAAGATCTGCTGGGGGTATAGTAATAGATCTGCGATGATAAGGATTCCTAGACCCATTAGAAATGAAACCTGCAGAATAGAGTATCGACATCCAGATCCATCGGCAAACCCATATTTAGCCATCTTAACTATTATTGAAACAATGCTCAATGGAGTTGAAGAAAAATTAAAGCCGGGAGAACCATGCCAGCAAAACGCATATAGAATTAATGGAAAATATGAGACATTGCCGGGAAGCTTAGAGGAAGCTTTAAAAGAATTCAGTAAAGATGAAACTGTGAAGAAGATTCTAGGAGAGGAAACCTGTCTAAAAATTATGGAGCTTAAGAAGAAGGAGTGGAATGAATATCAAGAATACTTGGAGAGGAACAGTGAAATTGAGGAACAAAACATAACAAAATGGGAATTGGAGAAATACTTGGAGAAGATTTAGATGAGAGTAGAGCTGAATGATGTTGAGAAGAAAATATTAGAAGAGTTGAGGAGAAACTCGAAACAAACATATAAGGAGCTTTCCAGAAAGCTTGGATTAGCCATAGGAACTATACATAATAAAATTAAGAAGTTGGAGAGGAAGGGGGTAATATTAAATTACACAGTGAACATCGACTATTCGAAGGCTGGATACGATTTGACAGGTATAATTATGATAAAGGTGGAGGGACCGTTCATAATTGAAGTGGAGAAGAAGCTCGCCGAATTCGAAGAAATTATGAGTGTATATGATATTACGGGGGAATTTGACATAGCGGTTATAGCGAAGTTCAAAGATAGAGAACATTTAAACAGGGTGATTAAAAAGATATTGTCGATGCCGCATATAGAGAGAACCAATACAAGCATCGTTTTAAGCATTGTTAAGGAAAATTTTATTTGAGAATTTAAAGGCTGTTAAACCATTTTAAGGTAAAGAATATAAACTAAAATAGAGTAAATATTAGTTAAAAGGTGGCTGTATAAATGGTTAAACCTGCAATAGAGGGCGGAAAACCTGTAAGAGAGAAAGGGATAGAGGCATTTCCAAAGTTCACTGAGGAAGAGATGAACGAAATATTAGAAGTTTTGAGAAGCGGCAGACTGACAATGTCCGTTGGAACCAAGATAAGAGAGTTTGAAGAAGCATTCGCAAAGTTCAATAAAGTTAAAAATGCTGTAGCCGTCTCCAATGGAACAGCAGCTCTCCATACAGCTCTAAAGGCAGCTGGAATCGGGCCTGGAGACGAAGTGATAACTACACCGTTCACTTTTGTTGCAACAGCCTCCACAATTCTACATCAAAATGCAATACCCATATTTGCAGATATAGATAGAGAAACATTCAATATTGATCCTGAAAGTATCAGGGAGAGAATAAATGAGAGAACGAAAGCAGTTATAGCTGTACATTTATGTGGACATCCAGCTGAAATGGATGAGATAAGAAAACTCTGCGACGAGAAGAATTTAATTCTAATAGAGGATTGCGCACAGGCTATAGGGGCAAAGTATAGGGGAAGAAATGTGGGAACCATTGGAGAAATAAATGCCTTCAGCTTCTATATAAGCAAAAACATAACCACTGGAGAGGGAGGAATGATCACAACGGATGATGATGAATTGGCGGAGAAGGCTAGACTGATAAGAAATCATGGAGAATCATCAAAATATCACTATACAACTTTGGGATATAATTATAGGATGACGGAGCTTCAAGCAGCAATCGGATTGATACAGCTGAGAAGAATAGAAGAATTAAATGAGAGGAGAAGGGAGATAGCGGAGATTTATAATGACATGTTTGAAGATGTAGAGTTGATAACGACACCTACAGCGAAACCATATGTTAAACATGTATGGCACATCTATAACATTTTAATAGATGTGGAAAAGCTGAGAAAGCCAAGAGACAGAATAGTTGAAGCGATAAAAAAGGAGAATGTATGGGTTACAGTTGCATATCCAAACGTATTATATTTAGAACCCTTATTCAAGCATGGATTAGGCCATGGTAAAGGATGCCCATGGAACTGTCCATTCTACAAGGGAAGAGTAGAGTATAGAAGGGGATTATGTCCAAATGCAGAGTGGATTAGCAGAAGAGTTATAACGCTTCCAACTCATCCTTCACTTAGAGATGACGATGCCATCGACATAGCAACAGCAGTTAAGAAAATAGTGAACTATTATAGAAAGTAGAATCTAAATTCACATGATGAAGATAGATAGAGTAGATATAATTGTCAAGACAAGGCTTGGAATGGAAAGAATAGCTGCAAATAGAATAAAAGAGATTCTGGAGGATGCGGAGGTAAACCCTAGACCCAACGGACTGCTCGGACTGATAATTGTGAAAACTGAAAATAAATTTGAAGCAGCTGAAAAGATAAGGGAGAAGATTCTTGAAGCCGACAGGATAATACTGGTTGATGCACAGACGAAAGCAGAGATCAAAAATATAATAGAAGAAACAGTTAAAATAGCTGAAAAAAGAATTGGAAGGAAGGAAAGCTTCGCTGTAAGAACTGTCAGAAGAGGTAGACACAACTTTACAAGTGTAGATGTAAATGTAGCTTTAGGTGAGGCTGTAAGGAGAAGGATAGGGGCGAGAGTTGACTTGACAAATCCAGACAAGATAATAAGAGTGGAGATTATAGGTGAAACTGCATTGATCGCCATAATTCCGGGTGGAGAGGAGAGGAAGAAGCTGACCCCTGAAAAGAAGGAGCTTTCAAGATATATGGGGAGAATAGCTATCGTACAGATACCTTATCTTGGAAGTCCTCAAACCGCCAGAATCATGGGGGTAAGAATAGGAAGAGAAGTGCAGACATTTGAGGTTAAAGAACTTGTAATATCGCCGGTAGGCTTAGTAGATGGAGGAGAACTTAAAAACTTTATTGAAGGAGTATTTGAAGGTATAGATTCAAGATATAAAATACAGGTGAAAAGTTATGGTAGAAAAGTTCGGAGAGTACCAGTCTACATTCAAGATTTACATCAGCTGGTTAGAGATAGATATGGAAGAGAACCGATAATAATTTTTGAACCTGAAGGTGAACCGATACATAGAATTAAGGGGAAAATTGTTGGAAAAATTCTAGAAGCTAGAAGAGTGAACTATTTGCTTGGATCAAGGGAAGGAGTACCTTTAGGACTGTATAGATTTGCAGATCTAGTGGTAGATTTATGTCCAGGAATAACCATATCCACCGATTATGCAGCGGCATCTGCCCTTATAGCTACAGCCACCATATTAGAGGAGAAACTGGCAACATGAAATCACATCATCAAGTCTAAACGAATTTGAAACAAAAAATCTAGATAGATATATCAAAAATATTTGAAGTAGAAGGAAATTAACACTAAAACATTTGTATATGCCGATGTTAAATTAGCATGAGAAAAATGGCATGGAGGATAAGGGCGCCGCTGAAGTGGTGTATAAACTGCAACATACCACTTCTAACTCCAAAATGTGAAGGATGCGGTGAAATTGGAAGAAAGATCAAGGCATCTCCACCTTTAGATTTAAGGCCTGCATTCGAAAAAGATTTGGAGAGAATTTGGAAAGCTATAACAGAAGAATTTGGAGATTGGAAGCTGACATATAAACTAGTACCGAAAGATAAAGTGACACTTCTAAACAAAGTGACACATGTAGATCAGGCAGATGAAGTAATATTGGATGGATGGAGAATAGGGCAGATATATTATGATCTCCGAGAGTGGAAGTGGAGATTTAAACCATTAGCTGAGGGATGCTCAAGACTGATAGAGATGAGAAGAGGATATTGGGCTATAATTGGAAAAAGCAGAGTTAAACTTTGGGAGAAAATTCCATTAACAGAGATCGTAAAGGGAGATCTTCCAGAAGAAGATGGAAGATTCATTGCAATAGGAAATGTAGAGGAGAGATCTATAGGGATAGGAGTATATGAAAATGAAATGATAAAGATTATAAAGACATGGAAACCGCAGAGAACTCATATAATTAGGAGAAGATCCTCCATAGAAGAAGCGGTGAATGGAAATTTAGAAGAATTGGAGAGAATGGAGAAGAGAGGAAAAACATTCATCCAAAAATTGAAGAGTAAAATTGGAAAACCGATGGTAATATCGTATTCAGGTGGGAAAGATAGTTTGGCAACACTTCTCTTAACCCTTGAAGCCCAATCCACAGAAACCATACTCTTCAACAATACTGGTTTAGAAATGCCTGAAACCATCAAGAATGTGGAGAACGTTAAGGAAAAATATGGGTTAAATTTGATAATTGCAGATGCTGATGAAAATTTTTGGCAATCATTTGAAATCTTCGGGCCTCCTGCAAGAGACTATAGATGGTGCTGTAAAACGTGCAAATTAATACCTATATCGAGAACTGTCAGAGAGAAGTTTCCTGAAGGCTCGATAAATCTGGTAGGACAAAGAAAATATGAATCCATAGCTAGATCGAGATCGCCTGCAGTTTGGAGTAATAAGTGGATACCGAACACTATAAGTGCAAGTCCAATTATGGATTGGTCTGCACTTCACGTATGGTTATATTTAACTTGGAGAAAAGCGCCAGTAAACCCATTATATTATGCGGGTTTCGATAGAATTGGATGCTGGCTCTGCCCATCCTGTGAGCTGGCTGAATTCAAACTTGTCGAAGAACTGCATCCTCAACTATGGGAGAAATGGATGGGAAAACTTAAACGATGGGCTGAGAGGAGAGGATATAGTGAAGGATGGGTGAAGTATGGATTTTGGAGATGGATAAAGATTCCAGGAGATCAATTAAAACTTGCAAGAAAGATGGGTGTGGAGATTAAGTTGAAAATGAAGGAAATAAACAGAATTCCAACAAGGATACTTAAAGTTAAAGGTTACAGTCCATGTAAAGATGAATATGCTCTAGAAGCCATAATTAATTCAAGGATAAAGCTGGAAAAGGTTAAGTCAATATTGAACATTCTTGGAGAAGTCAACTTCTCAGAGGAACTTCAAACAATCATATTGAATTGTGAAAAGGCAAAGGTGAACATTAACAGTCAAGGAAGAATAACCATTCTAGCTGAAAATGAAAAAATAGGAGAGAAAGTATTGAAGGAGACTGTGAAAACCATATTGAGAGGAATGTACTGTGTTAAATGTGGATCATGTCTAAATGTATGTCCAACAGATGCGATAAAATTAAAAGAAGATGGAATAGCCATCATAGAGGAAAAATGTGTTAAATGTGGAAGATGCCAAGAAACATGTCCAATAACTGAATATGCTGCAAAAATATTGATGAAACAGCTGTGAGGAGGTGGACAATTTTGAAAATGAAGATTGAAAGGATAAAATGTTTAGCTATAGATGTGGATGGAACGATAACTGATGAGAAAAACAATCTAGATTTGAAAGCTGTGGAGATGATAAGAAAACTGAAGGAGAAGAAAAAGTTAAAGATTATATTGGCATCTGGAAATGCCTATCCAGTTTTAATGGGCATTGCAAGGTATATTGGAGGAATAGACTTAGTTATAGCTGAGAATGGAGGAATAATTGGATGGGAAAATAAGTATATTATTCTAGGAGAGAGAACTATAGGGGAGAGAGCTAGAAAAATAATAAATGAAAACTTCAGCGAAATCGTAAAGGAGAGCTGGCAGAATGAATATAGAAAGATAGACTTTGCATATAAGATTAAAAGGGGAAGCTGGATGGAAGCATATGAAAAGATAAAAGGGTTAATGGAGAAAAAGCTTCCTGAAGCGAAAGTGGTTTTCAGCGGCGTAGCAATCCATGTAAGGGATAGAAAAGTGAATAAAGGTGAAGCTTTAAAGAAGGCTGCTGAAATATTGAAATTCCATTTGGAGGAGATAATGGCTATAGGGGACAGCGATGTAGATGTGGAGATGCTTGAGGTTGCAGGGATTGGAGTGGCTGTTGCAAATGCTTCTGAAAAGGCTTTAAGGGTTGCAGATATTGTTACGTGGGGGATGAGGGGGAAGGGATTCACGGAAATTGCGGAGACTATTCTAAATGAAGTCAACTTAACCTTTTAATTTCATTCAATATGGAGAATACATTCCCATCATAGAATATGGTTTTTAAATGGATAGGATCGAAAGTTAATTTATCCTTGAAGCTCTTCGGTGCTAAAACCACCGAGCTGTAGCCTTTCAAATCCATAGCCTTTATCGAAGCCGCTGCGAAAGAAAGATTTACATCGCGATTTAAAGGTATAAAATCTATTGCAAGTTTAACTTTTCCCCTTACAGCTATTATATCCAATTTGTGGAGAACTCCGCTCTCTCCTCTAACCTCAACATTCCTATAAACTTTGAAGCCATTCTCCTTTAAAAAAGCGGCTAAATGCTCCTTCAAAAATCTCACATCCATATATTTTTTGTTACATAACATAAAAGGTCGGTTAAAATTTTAGTAAAAAGCATATTAATATTTCTTAAAATTTTTACAAAAATATGATGGTGAAAATTTGTAAAAAGAGAAAATCATCGTTAAATTGAGAAAACCCTCATAATTGAAGCAAGTATATTTATAACTCATATAACCGTTAAATAATATTGAAGATCATTTGAGATGTGGTTTAAATGAGCATATTTAGAAGATTTCTTAGAAGAGAGAGAAAGGTGAATCCAAAGGAGATGATTAAAAACTTCGAGATTGGAAGGCAAATGCTTATGAATAAGACTAGGGAAACCTGCGAGAAGCTTAGAAAGAAAGGCTATAGAGTTTTAGAGATCACACCGCTACTCGTCTCTGTGGGAAAAGCTGAGAAGGATACGCCTTTCGGCATAATGCTACTTGTAAATGATGAAATGTTCAAAAAGTTTCACACATATCTCGATATGGGAACCTATGCGAATAACCAGTTAAATCTGTTCAGCGTCGGCGAATATTCATTTCTCCTTGTAACGGCGAGGGATGATGAAAGAAAAGTTGCAATATGCTATCCATCGGCTTTTAGAAAGAAGCATGTAAAGAAGATTCAAAGCGGAGACAAAGTATACTTCTATATAATTAATGGACAGACGAATAAGTTCACTTTAATATACTTTCCAAATGTTAAATGGGAGGATAAAACGAAAGAGATAAAGGGTGAAATTAAACAGAGTAGAGATAAACCTCCATCAACACTTTACAGGTAGTGGGATTATGGGTGGAGATCTATATGAATTAGCGGTTCCTTTAATAGCCACTATGATCTTTCTAACAGCACCTCTCCTCTGGTTTATACAGAAAGTATACGGGTTAAGCCAAATATCAACATTTACAATTGGATTGATAATGATTTCAATCGGAATCCTTGTGATCTGCATTTTAAGTGGAAAATTGAAAATCCATTTAAAATGAAGGGGTAATCATTTAGTTCTAATCTCCACTATATCTCCATCAGATAAAACGTGATCCGCACCAACCCTCTGACCGTTAAATCTAACTGAGACTCCCCAAACTTTAGCATATTTGAATTCTCGATATAATCTGCTATGAATCATTCTTGCCACATCTATAACTCTAGTTCCCTTCGGAACTATCAGAGGTTTTTCAGCAATCTCTCCTCCAACCTCCTTGGTGAAGACCCGTATAACATCCAGTAAATCAAATATTTCTTTCTTCACATATTTAACATATTTCTCATAATATATACAGCTGAATGGAAGAACTTTAATTATGCCGTTTAAAGTTTCCTTCAATTTCTTAAACTTTTCACCGGATCCTCTTAAATCGCACTTATTGGCGATGATTATGCTCGGCTTGTAGGTTAGATTTAAAGCTACATAGTTTTCAACATCCTCCAATTTTACATCTCCCCAAATCCTTACAACCGCATTGTTGAATCCATAATCCCTAATTAAATCGACGATGTCATTTAGGCTGCAGTTTAGAAATCTGCCGCTACAGAAAACTTGAATTCCTCCACTTGATCTTCTTTCAATTTCAACTCTAACTTTAGGCTTTCTCAATGTTATGTTAACTCTTCTCAAGCTTTCAATGATAAATTTCAATTGGGAATTCCAATCTCTTGAAAGATCGATTAGCAGTATCAATGCATCAGCATTTCGGCAGAGGGATAGAACGCTTAACAGCCATGGTGCACCTGGAAAGATTGATGGCGCCTCAACCAACTGTATTTGAGCACCCTTATAGTTCATCATTCCTGGAATGGGTATTCGCGTAGTGCATGGTGAATGTCCAATTTCCGGTTTAGCATTAGTTAAAATGGATAGAAAGGAGCTTTTTCCGCTCATCGTGTCGCCTACTATTACGATTTGACCTGCACCCTCCTTCTTTACAGCGAAACCTTTACCTGAAGATTTAGCCTTCCTCCTCCTTTTCTCTTCAAACTCCAATCTTAACTTGGAAAGGGTTCTCCTCAACTGTCTTCTAAGTTTTTCAGTTCCTTTATGCTCTGGAATTGCAGATATTAATGCCTGCAATCTTTCTATTCTCTCCTCTAGAGAAGATGCCTCTTGATATTCTCTCATCAAAACTTTTGCTTTTGGAGGAAGATTTGTAGGCATGTTAACAACCCAGTTTAAAGGGAGGCTGCTCAAAATAGAATTGTGAGAAGTGAAGTTTAAATATTGCTGGAATGCCGGTTAATTTTTAACGGTAAGCTTGGGGAAGGGATCATCTTTAAATATGGCTATTGACGGTTCGTCAAATCCCTCCGCCATTACAGCTCTACTCATACCGTTAGTGTTGAATGCAAATCCCCAACCACCATATTTATCCACTGCAATTACACCTGCATTTCCCATTCCAAATCTCCGAGTAATATGATCTATAGCGATTTCACAGGCTTTTTGGGCTGAAATTTTAAATCTCATGAGATCACAGCAGAAGCGGGATAAAGTTAATCTGGCTATTAATTCACCTATGCCAGTTGCGGATACAGCTCCAGCCTCATTGTCCGCATAAAATCCGCATCCGACTAGGGGAACGTCTCCAATTCTTCCGGGAAACTTCAGCCAGTATCCACCTGTGGAAACTGCTGATGCAACGTTTCCATCTGAATCTATAGCTACAGCTCCCACTGTACTATATGTTTTGAATAGGTCTGGACGTTTCTTAATGAAGTTTCTCAACTTCTCCATTCTTCTTCTTTCACCGCTCATCCACAATGCATATATTTTGTCATATCTCTCCAACTTTTCCTGGGTGATCAGATTTTCAGCCTTCTCGACGTTAAATAGGTTTCCAAGAATCTCTGCTCCACCATCCACTATGAATATGTGATCTGTCTCATCCATAACCTTTCTAGCTATTGAAATTGGATTCTTAAAGTTTTTAACTAGGCCTACAGCTCCAACAGAGAGAGTTCGGCCATCCATGATTCCTGCATCCATTTCCACAGATTTATTCAAAGTTAGAACTGACCCTAAACCTGCATTGAAAACTCCGGAATTCTCCATATATTTTACTGCAGATTCAACTGCATCTAAGGCAGATTTAGATTGGAGAACTTTAAAGCCGTTTAAAACGGCATTTTTAAGATAAGTTCTTCTAAGCTTTAAAAATTTTTCATCAACATTTCTATAGCTTCCAGCACCTCCATGAATTAGAATTACAGGGGTGATCTTTTTCATTATTCTGCAGTCTCCCCCATACTTTTCAAATATTCTTCTAGAGAGGAAGAGTTAATTTCACGCATCTTCTTTAAACCTATAACTCCAAGCCCCAAATATTTGAAGAGATATTCTAATTTACATTTAAAGCAGAGCATGGTTACATAGACTTCTTCATTTGGCTTCATGAAATTCTCAACATGAACCTTGTAGAATTCAAGTGGACCTTTACATTTAACGCATCGAGGCATCTTCATATCTTCAAGCAGGTCTAGTAATTTACTATATCTCACTTTTACCACCACGAAGAAAACTTGAGATGCCATAAAATGTTCAGCCAAATTCAATTTAAACGTTGCTACTCTAAAGGGGAATATAATTAGAAGTGTAAAGTTTAATTTATATAATTAAGTGGAATAGATAGAGAGAATTGGTGAGTAACCGTTGGGATTGGAGGCTTCAACGATAATCATAGAGATCGCGAAGAACGATATATCGAGAAGAATGGAGATTATAAGTCAGCTTCACAGGAACCAGATAATCTATGAACTAGATGATATGGGAAATATTCTCATAGATGGATTTGGATTGGAGAAGAGAAGGGAGAAGGCTGAGAAAGACTTCTTCATAAAATATGAATTGAAGGATGGAAATGTAGTTAAATGGGTATATGTGAAGATGGAGGAGCCTGACATATACTATAGAATTAAAGCATTATACTGTGTTTCGAGAAGAGCATATATAGATGCTTTGAAGAAGAGGATGCTTCCGCCGAGCTACATAAATCTAGCCAAGTCAACTTTAAGATGCGAAGTCGTCAAGGGCTAAGGCAAAGTTTACAGCCTCTCTTAATTCTGAAAAACTTTTTAACAGTTATGAGACAAGAGGGGCAGACGAGGGTTCCGCAGTTTGGACATTGAACAGCATGAGCTTTACAGATGGTTCTTCCACATGCTGGACAAGTGTAAGCGTCATTTTTACATATGGTTTTACCGCATATGGAACAGATATATTTCTCTTCATGTGAACAGAATGTTTTACCGCAAATATCGCATTTCCAACTGTCTTCCAAACAGACTTTGCTGCCGCAGATACTGCACTCTCTTATACAGTTGGGGCAAACATCCCTTCCACATATATCGCATTTAGTTAGAGATAACTTGCAGACTTCTTCTCCACATATAGGACATTTCTTCAAATGCTCCTTATAATGCTTTTCACAGTATGGTAATCCACATTCCTCACAGATTTGAATATGGCTTGGACAGTATGTAATGTTTAGGCCGCAGTTAACACAGTGTTTTTCACAGTTGGAGCAAAGCTTAGCTCCGCAGATTGAGCATTCTGAAAACTTTTCCTCGCTGCAGAAGGTTCCTCCACATATGTCGCATCGCCAGGAATGCTCTTCACAGACTGTTCTACCACACTTCTCACATTTAATGGAATGCTCTTCACAGATTGGAGCCAAACATATGGCGCATAGATTTAGTTCATCCAGTTTTTTAAATGCTCTTCCACATTGGATACAGGTTCCGAAGACGCCTTGCCCATTGAAGCCGTTCCATTTAACACTAAGTATTCTATTTACAGTTCCATTGGAAATTTTTAGTTGAGCATTGAAAAATGGAATCCAGATGAGTTTAAAGGAGTCTACATGGATGTTGCTTCTGCCGATTTTGATGAGAACCGTTTTAACTTCAGGGTTTCCCTGATTCTTAGAGGAGGCTTCAATCTCTTTAAGCTTTAAGTCCCTTTCCTCCTTAAGCTTTGAGACTACTTTTTGTTCTCTTCTAATTTTAATCGTCAATTCTTCTATATGTTTATTGAGCCTTGCAAGCTTCAGCTCTCTACTTCTAATTTTACTTGAAATTTTAAGATATTTCTCCTCTCTTTTACATGTTTTAATTTGATTTTGAAGAATTTTTAATTCTCGAATTAATTTTTTAACGACATCTCCAGTTATGGATAACTGGTCTTTTAGCAGCCTCAATTTCGACTCATGCTTCTCAATCTCGCCTGAATATTTCTCACTGATCTTTTCAGCATTCTCTTTTAGAAGCTTCTCTTCAAGCATATTTATTCTTGAAATAAAAGAGTCATATGATTCTCCGGGCTTAGAATAGATCTTAAATTTAGGAGAGTAGTAAACTTTGAATTTAAATGTCAAAGTGAGAAAGGATATGAAGTCTTCTAATAGCTTTCTGAAACCGCTTAGACTTGAAAGCGGTTCAGCTATCTTTGAGAAGAACAATTTTTCATGGGATTCAGGTTCACTCGATAAATCTTCAGTCTCAAACTCTTTAACATTGAAAGCTGATTTGGAGAGCCAATCTAAATCTTTCATTCCATTTAGCACTGGAATGAGACATGTATATTTTGAGGATAATTCTATTTGTGGTCGACTTCTCCTACCTATAATTGTTGCATGGATTGATAGTGCAGGATAATAGTGGAGAGATCCATCTTCCAATTCAAAGCTGTAATTCCATCTTTTTCTAAGCTTTTCAAGGATGGTTTCACCGTTAAATTTAACCTTCAAGAAGAATTGATCTATTATCGGTGCAATTTTAGGCTTTTCAACCTCAACTTTTTCAGAACTTCTTCTAAGTAGAAGCTTAGCTTTCTCCCTGGCGGACTCTAATTCGTCTTTAGAAATATATTTTAAAGGATTGAAGCCGGCTCCGCCATGCATAGTCTCCCTATATCTAACTCTCACAATTATTGGAATTCGCTCTATAACTTCACCTGTAACTATAGCTTCCCCTACATTGAGCCAGCTTATATCCCTTTCCCACCCTCTACTTAACCCTCCACCTTCAACTGCTATTCTAACATCATTTGGATCTGTCAATCTGTGAATTATCCACGTACCGCTTAGACTTCTAATAGTTGTATCTAAAAGTTGAGGTCTCTGTGTAACTACTATTAGGTTTGCTCCAAACTTTCTTCCCTCCTGGGAGAACTTTTTAAGTATGGGAAGAGAGTTGACTCTATCTCTTCCAGCAAATCTATGGGCTTCATCCACTATTAGATAGAAGGGTATGATTTGCCGCCTTATCGCAGCATCCAATAATTTTTCAGCCACCTCTCTAACTATGGTTACTTGGCGTTTTTCATCTAGACCTCTCAAATTTATTATTATGCATTTACCTGCCAAAACTAGATCTTCAGCTGGAAAGGATTTTAATTCTGAAATGTCTATGTCTGCAGTTGGATTGAACCTTAAATCTCCAAACTCTATGATAAAATCTGTATAGCTTCTAGGGGTTGTTCCAAACTCCTCTGATCCAGACTCGGCTGGAACTTTTAGACTTGAATACTCGCCATGTACATCTATAACGATTATGGGTATACCTTTCTTTAGAAACTCTTCAATTAAAACTCCAACAGTATATGATTTGCCGGAGCCAGGTTTACCTACAACGAATATTCTTGTAATCCTTTTAATTGGAAGATAAATTTTATAATTATATCCCTTCAGCAATCCAAGATAGATGGAGGTAGATTCATCTGAAGTTAAGCCGAGAATTCTTCTAACATTTCTCTCACTTCCAAGAAAGACTTTATCTCCAGATTTGAATGGTGTGGGTGGAGGTTGACCTAAAACTTCACATTCTGCAAGTAAGTCTTCACCACTCCTCTTGAGATTTTTAACCATCAATACATACCAGAAACCATCATGAAACAGTTCTACAAACTCGTTTAAACCTACTTTGCCTAGAACTTTCATGGTGAAACCGTAGACGGTTGGATCGCCTATAACTACGCCTATTGCTCTTCCATCAGCCATGAAGCCACTCTCCAAGTAAATTATAATAGTGAGAGGAGATAAATTAAAGTAGCCTAATTAACGATGAAAAGGGTTTGAAGATGAAGAGGAAACATGGAGTAAAATATTTGGGGAGAAATATAAAGTTTAGGAAGAAGTATATTAAATTGATACTTTCAGGCGAAAAAACCACAACTATTAGGAAGGGTATCATAAAAGCTAGAGAAAGGGAAGTTACTGTCTGCTCAAATGGGAAACCCATATGCAGAGCGGAGATTTTGAATTTACAGTATAAGAGATTGAAGGATTTAACCGATGAAGATGCTGAAAGAGACGGTTTCAGAGATCTATTAGAGCTGCTCCAAGAATTAGAAAATATTTATGGAGATATAGATCCCTTCGACTGGTTTACAATTATAAAGTTTAGAGTTAAAAATGGAGAGGAAGAAAGCAGATGAATCCATATTGAGGAGTGTGAAATGAGAAATATTGGGAGAAGCATAATTTACAGACCTATAACGTTAAATTATCTCTTCTTATTGTTCTTCACGACGCTTACACTTATATTGATATTGACATATGCCGTTCCAATAATGGTTAAGGGTTTGATGATGCCGCCTACACTTGCAATCATGATCTTCTATCTATCCCTACTTGGAAGCTACATAAATTTCCCCATCAAATATGTTGAAACCATTAAGCCTGAAATTGAATATAGGGAGATCAGAATATTCGGGGTTCGATGGATGCTTCCCGAATTCACATGGAATGTTAAAAGAATGATTATAGCTGTAAATCTTGGAGGAGCTATAATTCCCACAGCTATATCCATCTATCTCCTCATTTTTAATATTCCCATGTTTGAAGCTCATCCACTGGCAACCTATATGAAGATTATTATTTCAATGGTGATTATCACAGTAATAGTGAATAGACAAGCACGAATAGTTCCCGGATTAGGTATAGCTATACCGGGATATCTTCCACCAATTTTGACCGCTATAGTTGCATTGATTCTTTCCCAGATTCCGCCTAAAAGCAATCCAACCTTTATAGCCTATATAAGTGGAACTATTGGAACACTTTTAGGGGCAGATATATTGAATCTCCATAAAATAGGAAAAATGAATGCAAGGATGGTGAGTATAGGTGGAGCAGGAACCTTTGATGGAATATATATTTCTGGACTTATGGCAACTGCATTGATCTTGGCAGCCACATAAAATTTAAAATGTCCATAAAGCTATTATGATTGATGAATCATGCCAAGTCTATTAGATCCAATATTTCTTCGAAACTTAAAGATAAGAAATAGAATAGTTATGCCTCCGATGGCAACTGAACTTTCCACTAGAGATGGAGAGGTAACGGAGAAGCTTATTCAACACTACGTGAAGAGAAGCAGAGATGTTGGATTAGTGATAATTGAGCATTCATATGTGTCTGGAAATGGAAAATTGAGTGATCATCAGCTTGGAATATACTGTGACAGACTTATAGAAGGATTATCTAGACTTTCAAAGAAGATAAAGGAGAATGGAGCAGCAGTTATAATTCAAATAAACCATGCAGGAGGAAAGGCTTCAAGTAGGATTATAGGGGAAACTCCTATCGCTCCATCACCCATCAAAATACCTGGAGGAACTGAAAATCCAAGGGAAATGAACTTTAAAGATTTAATGGAAGTGAAGGATGCATTTAGAGAGGCTGCTAGAAGAGCTGTGGAAGCAGGTTTTGATGGAGTTGAAATTCATGGGGCACATGGCTTCCTATTGAACCAGTTCACCTCACCCATAACCAATAGGAGAATAGATGCATATGGCGGAAATCCGGCGAAGAGGATGAAATTTCCATTGGAGATCGTTGAAGAGGTGAGAAGAATGCTGGGCGAAGATAAAATATTACTTTACAGAATTGGAGCTGTGGATTTATTGCCCGGAGGATTAACCGTTGAGGAAAGCATGAAATTTGCTTTGAAACTTGAAGAGTATGGGGTGGACGTAATAGATGTGTCTGGAGGTCTATGTGGATCTAGACCTCCAAGCCTAACTGGACAGGGATATTTCATTCCAATAGCGGAGAAGATTAAAAATGTAGTGGGAATACCTGTGATAGGTGTCGGAGGCATCAAAGACCCCTTATATGCAGATGAAATTGTAAGGAGTGGAAGAGTTGATCTGGTTGCTGTTGGAAGAGCAATGCTCAACAATCCTGATTGGGCTTCAAAAGCTATTGAAACTTTGAGGAAGATTGAAGCTGACAGCTAAGAAATTTAAACTTTTCCAGAATCATTCTTTCTATAGAGCAGTTCCATCAGCTTTTCCTCTTCAAGGGCATGTTTCTCTTCATGCGTCAATTCTTCGGGAAGCCATTTAGGCAGATTTTTATCTTTAAAGTAGGCTCTAATAGCCCTTCTCAAAGCTCCGACAGCCAGAACTCCACAGTGATATTTAACTGATGGTAATCCACCTAAAGCTTCAGTAATCTCCTTCCAAGAAATATTCCAAGCATCCCTTAAACGTTTACCTTTAATCATCTCGGTCATTATGCTTGCAGCTGCAATGTTAGCAGCACATCCATAACTTTCGAAGGAGGCTTTCTCAACAATATTCTTTCCCTCATCAATCTTCAAATAGATTGCTATCATATCTCCGCAGGCTAAACTTCCCGCCACAGCTGAAGCATTTGCATCCTCCATTCTACCCAGATTTTTAGGATTCTTAAAAAGCTCTAACACTTTACGGGGATATGGCAGCGGAATTCTACTGGACATTTAGATCACCATTATGGTTTCAACGGACTAATGGATCGAAGTCTATTTATAGCTTGCGGAAGCTGGGAGAGAACATAATTTACATCTTCAATGGAATGCATTGGAGCAACTTTCATTAAGATGCTTCCATGAGCTGCCTCATACTTTCGACCTATAGCTATTAGAACATGGCTGGGCTGAAGTATTCTACTTGTACATGCACTTCCACTTGAAACATATATTCCTCTCAAACTTAACTCCACGGTGATCGCCTCCCCCTCACAGTAAAGGAAACTTATATTTACATTGTCGGGGGCACGTTTCTCTCCTTTAGGACCGTTCAAAAAGACATGGTCTACATTTTCAAATATGCCGTCGATAAGCCTATCTCTAAAAGTCTTCAATTTACTGTGAAACTTATCGAAATTATTGTACATTATCTCCACTGCTTTACCGAAACCTGCTATTGCGGGAATATTCTCCACTCCGGGCCAAAGTCTCTGAGTGCTCAGCTGGCCGAAGAGTATCGGTTCCACTTTAACTCCCTCACGAATATAAAGTGCTGCTGCACCTTTAGGTCCATAAACTTTATGGCTGCTGAAAGTTGCCAGATCAACTCCTAAATCTGAAAGGTTAAATTTAAGCTTTCCAAGAGCATCGGATGCATCGCTGTGAAAGAGGATTTGTTCATCCTTATCCTTAACTATCTCGACGATTCCCTTGACATCTTGAATTGTGCCGATCTCATGGTTGACCAGTCCCACACTTACCAGCAGAGTGTCAGAGTCGATTAGAGAGGAAAAAGCGTCGAGATCTAGGAAACCTTCCCCATCTACAGGTATCTTAACCACTTTGAAGCCGAAATTTCTGAGACTTTCAGCTGGATAGATAACGCTTAAATGTTCAATCGAAGAGACCAGAATCTTTCTTCTCCCCTTATAGGCTTTTGCCAATCCAAGAATAGCCACATTGTTAGCTTCAGTTCCACTGTGAAGATAATGAATTTCGTCGGGTTTGCAGCCGATAAAACTGGAGAGAAGCTTGGAAACTTTGATTAGAGCTTCATATGCCTCCCAACCTACTTTATGAGTGATGGATGGATGGCCATAGCCCAGTTCCAAATAATATTTTACCATTTCGTCGAGGGCTTCTGGAAAGATTAAACCGGAATTTTCAGAGTCAAGGTACACCTCTCTCCGAGGTTTACCATGCTCCTCCAATAAATCTTCAGTGCCTTTATCAAGCATATCCATAAATTACACCTCAACAATTAGCAGTAATTTAAAATTTAATCCAATGAGGATAAACAATACGGGAATAAAATGTTTTCCATTTCCAAATCGAAATGGAAATAAAAGATTTAATATTGTTAAAATGGAATTCAAATTTGAGGAGAAAGTTGAAATGTTAGATCCAATGGAGATAAGGAGAGATTTTCCAATTTTAAAGAAGACTATAAACGGCCATAAACTAATATATTTTGATAATGCAGCAACCACTCAGAAACCTCTATCAGTTATAAGGGTTATAGCCAAATTCTACATGGAAGAGTATGCCAATGTTCATCGAGGAGTTCATACGTTAAGCCAGATAGCCTCAGAAAGATATGAAGAGGCAAGAGAGGAAGTTGCAAGATTCATAAATGCAGAAAGGGAGGAGATAATATTCTTGAGAAATGCTAGTGAAGCATTAAACATGATAGCATATACTTGGGGGTTAAGGGAATTGAAACCTGAAGATGAGATTTTAACGACGCTGATGGAGCATCATAGCAATATAACTCCATGGATAAATCTGTCTGAAATTTTGAAATTCAAAATAAAATATGTTGGCTTAACGGAGAACGGAACGTTGAATTTAAAAGAATTGGAGGAGAAGATGACGGATAAAACGAGAATAGTAACGTTAACTCACATGTCAAATGTTATAGGAACGATAAATCCTGTGAAGGAGATAGCTAAGATTGCACATGAAAATAATGCATTGATAATTGTGGATGGAGCTCAATCAGTTCCACATATGCCGATAGATGTTAAGAAAATGGATTGCGACTTCTTAGCTTTCAGTGGACATAAAATGTTGGGGCCGACGGGAATAGGAGTATTATATGTGAAGAAGGATGTTTTAGAAGAAATGAAACCCACCATCAGCGGTGGAGGAACAATAAAAAATGTAAGATGGATGGAGAGTGAAGAAACCTGTAAAATAGATTGGGCGAAGATACCTGAAAGATTTGAAGCTGGAACACCAAACATAGCTGGAGCAATAGGATTGGCGGAGGCAATAAGATATCTTAGGAAAATAGGAATGGAAAATGTTAGAAAATATGAGGAAGAACTGTTAAAGTATACATTTAAAGAGATGGATCAACTGGATAAAATAAAAATTTATGGGCCGAGAGATCCGGAGATTAGAGGGGGAATAGTCTCATTTAACATTGGAAAACTGAATCCACATCAAACGGCGCTAATATTAGACCAGTATGGAATAGCTGTTAGAAGCGGCGTTCACTGTGCAGAACCGTTACATCAAAAGATTGGAGCTGAAAATGGAAGTGTAAGGGCAAGCTACTATATATATAATACTAAGGATGAAATAGAAAGGATGATTCAAATTCTTAAAAAAATAGAGGAGATTGCATGAATATCAGTGAATATGTTAAACGTATAATTAGGGGATGTGGTAAAGAAGCAGACTATATAATAATTTTGAAAATAAACAGGTTGGATGAATGTCTTAAAAGAATTATTGGGAAAATGGTTGAGAAGGAAAATCTAGGCGGCTTCTACATTAAAGGAAAAATAGAAAATGTCGAGGTGAACGTATTTAAAAATGGAAGATTACTTGTTAGAGGTATAA
The DNA here is from genome assembly GCA_003649185.1 of Thermoproteota archaeon. Taxonomy (GTDB): domain Archaea; phylum Thermoproteota; class Methanomethylicia; order Culexarchaeales; family B10-G16; genus Culexmicrobium_B; species Culexmicrobium_B thermophilum. Next base: position 34,570 of record QMRB01000001.1, read on the forward strand.
GTGGAGAAGGGGAATTGGAAAGATTTCTGTTAAAGATTTTTCAAGACAAAGAGTGAGCAGAGTTAAATTATTTTGTTAATGAAAATATATCTTCATTAGGGGGTATAAATGGAGAAAGTTGAGAAAATCATAGGGACACTGCTAAACAGATATAGGGAGAAATATCCACATAATCCGGAAGGAGTATTAAGATTCCATATGGAAAAGATGGTTAAAAACGGGTTAAGCTATATTGAATCATTGATAAGACTCTCATATAAGAATGGAATGGAAATCGAAGAAGTAGAAGAATTTAGGAAGAGGGGGTTAAGCTTCGATAATGCAGTTAAAGAAGCAGCTGTACAGATGAGAGATTTAGAGGAGAACGTTAGGGAAATCTTCCTATCAAAACCGAGAACCAGTATTGATGTTGAGAGAATGAAACTTGAAAAAATGATGAATAAATTTTTAAAAGTAACTAAAAGTTTTCTAATTGTAACAACACCAACCATACCAAATTATAGGATAGTTAGAGTGATAGGGCCGGTTTCAGGTTTAACTATAAGAAGCCGGGGATTTGGAGGGCAGATAGAAGCATCGCTGGAAGCATTGTTTGGAGGAGAGCTAACTTCACTGACATATGAATTTGAAAAAGCAAGATTGGAGGCGTTGATGAGGCTTATTGAAAACGCTAAGAAGATGGGTGCCAATGCCGTTGTGGGAGTGGATTTTGAGACAAGTGATATTCGAGCAGGAATGGCGATAGCTTTCTCAGTATATGGTACAGCGGTGATTGTTGAAAGAGTGAAGGCTGACTAAACATTATGGATGAGGATGAGTTGACCAACACCAATTTGAAATTACATGGATAAATATGCAAATAAAGTTCATGTTAAGAGGGTGAAGGCTATTTAAAATATTGAATTATTATCTTCATAGCTCTATTAAAATCTTTAAGAAAATTCAATCCCTTCTCTGTAAGTTTAATTCCAAGGGAACCCCACTCTATTAAATCTAAATATGATAATTCCAGTAGACGTTCCTTCAACCGTTTAGATGACAGATTTGACCTATACATTACATGGGTGAATTTAGCCCATCCATTGCCTCCTCTACCACTACAATCCAATATTGCATTTAAAATATCTACATATACTATTAATCTGTCCCTTCTGCCGAGAAATAATTTCTCTCTAATGAAATCCGTTTTCTCTCTATGCATGTTATGCAGCCTCCGTTGAGCATGATTTCACAATATAAATTGTTAAAGGAATTAATAATGATGATTTTTGGAAAAAATTGAAAAATATATGAATATGATTTCGGTCAAATTGGAGCCTCCAACTGGAACATTGAGAACACGTTTCCTATTAGGAGATTTCCCACGATCCATGTGACGCCGCTTATCAATAGCAAGATGGAATTGTAGAATAAGAAGACCCATTTAAAGCTTCCTTTAACTTCAACAATTGCCAGAGAATTTAAAGTTAAAATAAGAAAGACCAGTAGGGCATTTCCAAGTTGAATGAGATTCAAGGGTACAGTGTTGAATGGAAAGTATGGGAGTGGCTGAAGAATATTCGTGAAGAATTTCATCAAGCCTGAAATGGTGACAAGCAGAAAAATGGTTATGAGCTGAAGAATTATAACGGTCATTTCAACCCCTTTAGCTGCTGAAAGCCTCCTCTTCCTAAACTCTAGGAAACGGATCACTACATTGAAGAGGGGTTTACAGGCTTTTAACGGTGGACTTCCACTTCTAAAAATATCTGAGAGTATACGGTTAAAGGTGAATATTAAATTTGAAGTGGATTCAATCCCCATTAGGAGAAGAGATCTTTCATAGATTATGCCGAGCAGAATCCATTTTAAAGTGTTTCTAGCCAATCTGTCCAGAGGACCCAGCTGAACATGTGTTGAATACTCCAGAGCAGACTTCATATTTAAAGTTGAAGATAAATTCTCTCCCAGAGACTTTAGAAAAGTGGGATAATATTCATCTAGGGTGAGAACGGATCTTTCAATTATATATGCAAGTAGACCTGGAATGAGAAGAACCGATCCTACAATCAAAAATACATAGAAGAAATCTTTTAGAAGAATGTAGATTAGGCAGCCTACCACACCGACACGGTATTATGGAGGGATCCGCCATGAAGATAGTCAGCACAGTTACAGTTAAGACTATGAAGACTGAGACACTTTTGAAAAGTGCTGAAGACTCCTCCAACAACTCTAAGAGACTCTAAGGAGCGAGTATAATATTCATAATATTCTTCTAAAATTGTAGACGCCTCCAACTCTAAGAAATCTCTTGGAACAGTTGTGGAGAAAGCTTCCATCATTCTTATTAGAATATTTTTAATGGCGGTTTAACGGTCTTTGCAACTTGGGATAAGGCTTTACTTATACCATACCCTATATCGATAGCTAAACCTCTAGTCGTCAAGACTAGTGGAAAAATGGATCTAATAGAATTGATGAAAAATAAGTTGTCTCAAAAGTATGGTGAAAAATTGCATGACATATTAACAGTCAGGGATGAAGAAAATATTTGGAAAATATTTGTTAAGGGGGAAAACCTGCTTTCAAAGAGTTTAAGTTTGCTGGATGAGTTTAGAGGAATAATGGAGGTTAAAGTTGGATATTGAAGAACCATTCATATACCTTGGTTTAATTTTCAAGCAAATATTGAGGTTATCGGTGATCAGGCATTTATATGTCCTTGGAGATTTTGGAGGATTATGAGGGGAAGATTGAGCAGAGCAGATTGGTGGAGATAAGTGGTTTTTCACCTTCAAAGGTTTCGAGGATTATCGACAATTTAGAGAAGATGGGATCGTTGAGTGTAGGAGGGAGGGGAAGGCTAAAGTTATCTCACTGACTCGACAATACTTGTTGGCAGATGAAAGATTATAATGGTTCTATAAGCTTTACCTTGGCCTCCCTTATCTCCGGTAATGATTCAGCCGCCTTCTTCACATTTATAACCAAATATTTTGCCAGTGGACATATAAATGATGGAACTGTTAAGGTCATCGTTATTTCAGCTTCATCTCCTTCAACCTTAACATTCTTTATCAATCCCATGTCAACCACGTTAACTCCAACTTCAGGATCAATTACCTTCCTCAACTTTTCCATAATTTTTTCTCAATTTCATTTGGCATCGAATCACCCTTAGTAAGTGGTTAGGGAATACTGCTAAATAAATTATGTTGAAACGCTACCAGAACATTCTTCTCAAAACTTTTCTCTCAAGCTCACTTATCTTCTCATAGAATGCGTCGGATTCCCGTCCATATCTCTCCAATATGGATTCTACATCTCTTGCCTTCAACCTTCTCCCTGCAAGTGCAATTGCAGCTAGTTTACCATATTTCTCGATCAGTTCAGCCTGTTTTAACGCTTCCTTCATTATTGAAGATTCTTCAGCTGTAAGTTTCAAACCCTTCTTCTCAGCGATCTTTTTGACAGTTCTTTCATCCTCATTTAAAGCTGCAAGTCTCCTCGACCCGCATTTGGGGCATCTAGGTTTACCTGGAAGGTCAATGATTCTTATAGGTTTCCACCAGTCAAAGCAGTCGGTGCACAGGAATATGCGAACTTCATTTAGCAGTCTTGCTTTAGTCGCTTCAACCAGTATTCTTCGAAGCCGTTCAGGTGGAATTATCTCCGTCTTCATAGATAACTTTTCCATCCCTATCCTTGAGAGAGGGGATAGTTCCACTGATTCTAAAGCCTCAATTTTTATTTCATTGGAGGATATTTTGTCGGCGAAATCTTTTATAGCATTAATATCCACATCTGTAGATAAATATTCTTTTAAAGCTTCCTCGAAGATCACGGTGCCTTTAAACATGTCGATTAAACGTCTAATACTCATGCTTGTCGTATCTGCCCATTTCGCCAATGCACCAAACCTTCTTGCAACATGAATTAATCTTCTCTTAAAGAGACCTGACCTCTCTGCAAGTTTAACTATCATTGAATCTAAATCTAAATTTGAAAGTTTCCTCAAAATTTCCACTACATCTTCAATTTTAACTGTTCTAGATGCATGGATAACTACTCTGTATGGGTCTTGCTGTACACCTACTGAGTGTCCTAGGATTTCTGCCAATAAATCGGCCAGGATTCTTGCAAGCGCCCTGTTGGCTAATGTGCCTAAATGGGTGTGTATTATGAGGAATTCCTCCCATTTCTCTACGAGCACTCTCTTATCAGTGGGTACGGGGATTCCTAATCTTACATGTTCCTCTACTTCTTTCAAAGCTTTCCTAAAGGTTTCTTCATCTGCAGGATATTTATCTGATAATTCACGTATAATTTCTTTGAGAGTTTTATTTTGAGCAAGCTTCAATTCCACATAGCCTCTGAGCTTCCCCACCTCTCTTGCCACTTCTAAAGGTACTGGAATTTCCTCTCCCACCCAGCTTGGTATTGCACCTGTAGGGTCTTCCACAGAGCTAACGTAAATTTTATCTCCTATAACTTCTCTAATTTTCCATACGCTTCCTCTGAAGATGAATTTTCTACCTGGATCTCCATATTCAGCTACGAATACTTCGTCTAAAACGCCGAGTGGAACATTGTCTTCAGAATTTATTACAAGATAGTTTTTGACGTCAGGTATCATGGATAATTTGTCGAAGAAGTATTCGTAAAGTGCTCTTCTATTCCGCGGGGAAAGTACAACTTTATCTTCGAAAGAGGCCCAGAGAAATCTTGGATAACGGGTATGCATGTAAGTTAAAACTTTAATCAAGTCTTTTTCATTTAAACTTCCATATGGATATGCTCTGCTGTAAAGCTCTAAAATCTCGTTAAAATACCATCGCTTTCTAAGCATGAGAAGGGCAGCTATTTGATGGCATAATACGTCGTATGGTTTTTCGGGGATTTTAAGAGGCTCTAACTCTTCATTTAAGGCTTTTCTACATATGACTAGAGCTTCAAGCGTATCATCTGGATCTGAAGTTATTATGACACCTTTAGCCATCAAGCCGATTCTATGGCCTGCTCTTCCAACTCTCTGTATAAGTCTTGTAACCTGTCTGGGAGACATGTATTGAATTACTAAGTCTATATGTCCAACATCGATTCCAAGTTCAAGAGACGAGGTACATACAAGTCCCTTTAAATCTCCATCTTTCAATCCCCTTTCAGCAGCTATTCTCGACGGTTTAGAAAGGGAGCCGTGATGAATGCTTATGGGGAAATTTATATCCCAAACTTTAAATCTTGAAGATAAAACTTCCGCTATCGCCCTGGTATTTACGAAGAGAAGTACGGATCGATATTTTTCCATCAAATGTCTTATCAGTCTAAGCCTGCTTGCAACTTCCGGATGCGTATATAATTTTGCCGCCAGTTCATAATCGGCTGGTTCTGGAGATGGATAGATAACCTTTAATTTCATAGTTCTTGCAACTGGAACTCTAACTATTTTAACTGGTCTTCCAATTCCGACTAGAAATCTTCCAATAGCTTCAGGTGTACCGATAGTCGCCGATAAACCTATAATTTGGAAGTCTCTGCTAACAATGTATCGGAGACGTTCCAAAGCCAATGTTAACTGTGATCCTCTCTTATCTTCGGCAAGCTCATGCACTTCATCGATGATCACCCATCTAAGCTGCAATAAATGTCTTCGGAGAACTCTTCCTGAAAGAATTGCCTGTAAAGTTTCAGGAGTAGTTATTAATAGATCTGGCGGACTTCTAGCCTGTGAAGCTCTCTCGGATTGCGCAGTATCCCCATGCCTCACTGCAACTTTAATATCCAGTTCATTTCCCCACCACTCGAATCTTTCAAGCATATCTCTATTTAAAGCTCTTAAAGGTGTAATGTAAAGTATCTTTATTCCCGGATTTCTAGCAGATTCAATGAACATGCTGAATACAGGTAGCAGGGCAGCTTCAGTTTTACCTGACGCTGTAGGTGCTATTAGAAGAACATTTTCACCTTTAAGAATTAATGGTATGCTACTATTCTGAGGTTCTGTGGGTTTATGGAATCCTCTCTTAACCAAAGCCCTCCGAATAGGTTTGGATAATAGTTTGAATGCTCCCTCTAAACCATACTCATCCAAACTTGAACCTCGCGAAGATTAAATAACAGGAATTATGGATGAAACAATTTAATTGTAAAGATTAACTTGAATTATGATTTATTCTTCTTAATGAACAACGTGTATCCGCAGAAGCCGCAGGCATATCTATCTCCATGAAAAGCCATAACCCTTTTACATCTTGGACAAAGCTTTCTCTTTAAGATTATCTTGCCAGTGGAGTAGTCGTATTCATATAATTGATGCCTCCTAACCATTATTCACACACCTTCATAGCTTAACCAGTTTAAACTTAAAAAGTTTACGTGAAATCGGCGCTACATTAAATAATTAAGTTAGAGAAACCTAATTATAGTTGGGAAAAACGATGCAAGCACACATAGTGATTAAAAGGAAGGGAAATGTTGAGCTTTGCGGTGTGATAAGCTACGGTATAAGCTCAAATGTATATATTTTAAGGGATGGAAAATCGGCTTTAATGGTTGATTCAGGTTACGGTCCACCCTACTCGAATATGCTTGAATCGCTGAAAAAATTAAATATCAAAGTGGATGAAATAGAGAAGATACTTTTAACCCATAGGCATAGAGATCATATAAACGCTGTGAAACAGATATTTGAAGAAAACAGAGATATTAAAATATATGTTCATAGAGGCGATGCAGAGGTTGTTCAAAAAAAATTGAAATTGGATAGGGATAAGCTGATAAAAATATCGAATGGAGGCAAAATTGAACTGAAAAATATAACTGTTAAGGCGATATATACGCCCGGCCATACGGTGGGCAGTTTAAGCTACATATGGGAAGATGTTCTTTTCAGCGGTGACCTAGTGTTCGCCAATGGAATGTATGGTAGAACCGATCTTCCGACAGGTAACATTACAAGACTCGTTGAAAGTTTGGAGAAAATAAATAAAATGAATTTCAGAGAGCTTCTCCCAGGACATGGAGAAATAATTTTGAGAGATGCAAAGATGCATGTGAAGGCTGCTTTAAGAAATGCAAGATTAAAGGTTAAAAGAAAGCAGATAGAAGTGAACTGAAAATTCTTTTAAGAATCTTTAAAAGCATTTATCCATATTTTAAATTGAAGGTGTAGAGGAATGGAGATTAAGGAAATTCTTTTAAACCTCATAAAAACTCCGAGTGTTTCAGGATTCGAAGAGAACACCGCTAAGAAAATTATGAAAATATATGGTGAACTTGGATTGGAAGTTGAAGTTGATGTTATGGGAAACGTCATTGGAAAGAGAATTGGAAGAGATGAACCTAAAATAATGTTTGCAGCCCACATGGATCAAATAGGATTAATAATATCATATATTGATAAAAATGGATATCTATATTTTAAGCCGAGAGGCTTTGATAGGAGAATACTCTATGGAATGAAAGTCATGGTTCATGGAAGCAGAGGAAGTATTATTGGAGTTATAGGGGCGAAGCCTGCACATCTAGTTAAGCCTGAAGAAAGGGATAAAGCTGTTAAGGTTGAAGAGATGGCTATTGACATTGGAGCTGAAAGTAAAGATGAAGTTCTCGAGATGGGAATTAATCTCGGAGCTATTGCAACACCGATATTGGAGGCATATTTACTGGGGAAAGGGGATAAAATGATGGGTGTGGGACTTGACGATAAGGCTGGAGTTGCATCGATAATAAGAGCCATCGACCTGCTAAAAGGAGAGGAATTATCTTCCACAGTATATGCGGTTGCAACCACCCAGGAAGAGGTTGGACTTAGAGGAGCTGTTACAGCCACATATAATATACATCCACATATAGGTATAGCTATAGATGTCACCCATGCATCCTCGTATAATGTGTCTGAAAAGAGGGTTTCTGGAATAAGGATAGGAGGCGGACCTGCAATAGGTGTTGGACCAAACTTCCATCCGAAATTAACGGAGCTGATAATGGATATCTGTAAAAGCGAAAATATACCATACCAAGTGGAACCCATTTTGGGAGCCAGTGGAACAGATGCATGGGCGATACAGGTGAGTAGGGGAGGAGTTGCAACAGCATTAATTTCAATACCGCTCAGATATATGCACTCACCAGGAGAGGTAATTTCAATAGTAGATGTGGAGAATATAGGTAAACTTCTCGCGGAGATAGTTAGAAGATTTAACGAAGTAGAATGGAGGAAAATATTAAGAAGAATTTGAGAGATGAGTGATCTAAATGAAAAAGCATTATGCCATAATTTTTTTAGCAATATTCATATTGATTTTAATGAACTTTTCAAGTGTTCAGGCAGCCTCATCGAAGAGAAAGTTCAATGTAAAAGTGAACCTAAAGGAAGAGAATGGAGAATTCATATCTAACGCCATTATAATAATATTGGAGAAGACTGAGGGAAGATATGTCACATATGATAAAGTTAGAGTTGAGAATGGAAGTATAACTTTGCAGATGGCTGAAGGAGAATATAGAATATATGCCGAGGCGGATTTGAACAGTACACCTGGATATGACTATGCTATAAGTTATATAGATATAGAAGTTGAAAGCGATGAAACAGTAAATATAACTTTGATTAAGGGAGCAACCATACAAATATTGGGTGAAGCGTTAAATCCGGAGGCTGAAGAACCAGCTAAATACATAGGCTATACTGTGGAGAATGTTAGCAAGATAGGGGAGACGAGAATTCTAAACAGGTTTGGATCAGGCTTGGAGCATGCAGCACCTCTTGAATTAACAGAGAACATAATAATTATACCGGCAAACATGAAGTTGAATATTACATGTAGAGCACAGTACCTTGTGGGAAGAGAGGTAAAAGAGGAAGAATATAAACTAATGGGAATAAAGCTTCAAGCTGGAGAATTAGTGAAAATAAGATTACAGGAGATAACTCTTAGAAAAAGTATACAGGATATGTGGTCGAAGTTGAATAGTACGATTATGAAATTGGAGGCTGCTGAAAGAGATGGATTCTACCTGGCAATATACAAGCCTAAAATGAGCATGGTGCATGAGTTGATTTGTAAGGCTGAAGAAGAGTTGAATGCAAAAAGCTATGATGCATGTTACGCTGATCTAAAGGAGGCTGCGATGATCATAAATCATGTAAATCGAGAAATAACCCAACTGTATTTAGATGCTGCAAGCTCCACGCTTTCCATAACAATATTTCTAGCTGTTACGGCAGCAATGATCGCAGGCTTCCTCTTCGAGAAGGGAAGGGATAAAACTTTAACGGCAATAGCAATTTACATTCCATTAATATACATATTCCAGAATTTATATCCGGGATTTAGAGCAGTTAACTATGAGAATTTCATCACATGGTCGACGATATCAATAATATTTGTGATAATCCTGTTTATGATACCTCAAATGTTCAGGGAGACTCCTGGAAGACTTCCATTATGGAGTGCTATAGCAGCGATCTTCTCAATAGCCAAGAGAAATTTGAGGAGGAGGAAGCTGAGAACCACTCTAACATTGATATCAATACTTATAATTACAGGGGGATTTGTGGCTTTAACCTCTGTTTCAAGTGAAGAAGGATTAACGATAAAAACATATCCGAACAATTCGGGGATCATCGGCTTAACTATTAGAAGAATACTTCCCCAAGGAAGTAAACAGCCATTTATAGCACTTCCCAACAATATTATCGAAAAATATCATATAGAAGAAAAGTCTGAATGGTATTCATTTAAAATGGAGAGCATTCCAAGACTCTCACCCATCGATATGGCGTTAAACCCGTTGAAAGCTGAAAACAAGATTCAGATTTTCGGAGCATTCGCCCTATCAAATAGTGGAGATCCATTGATGGTTAAGATTAACGAGAAGATAATTGAAGGAAAAATGCCTGAAAAAAGTGGAGAAATAGCGGTTACTGAGGCCATGGCGAATGCATTGAACATCCATGTTGGAGGAAGAATACTTCTAATTAAAAGTGGAAGAACCTTTAAAATTACAGGAATACTTTCTAACAGTATACTTGCAGTAGTTGACTATGATGGCAGAGCATTGACACCTGAAAAGATGATAATAGCTGGAGAGGAGGAGCCTACTATTGAAATAGTGGACTGCAATCCTGAGGAGGTTGTGTTCATTTCATGGGAGGATGCTGAAAAATTCTCGCTTCTCCCATCTAGACTTTACGTTAGGATTACGGATTCAGCGGAGGGAGCTGCATTATCTAAGAGAATAGCCTTAACAGGAGACTATATAGTTACATTGTTCCTTCCCGGGAAGACTGTGGAATACCAATATAGAACATATGTGGAGGTAAGAGGAATTGGAGCCATGTTGACGCTTGCCATATCCATGTCAAATATAGGGATCGTTATGCTCTCATCGGTTTACGAGAGAAGAAGGGAGGTGGCAGTTCTCTCATCTCTTGGTTTAAATCCAAGTCACATAACCTTCCTATTCGCATCGGAAGCTCTTATAATCGGTTTAATAGCTGGAGGATTGGGATATCTGCTTGGACTATCATTTTATAGAATAGCGAAAATATTCAATATGCTTGTCGAAGTATATCCGAAGGTTTCAGCATTCTGGACTATGGCTACAATAGCCATATCGGCGTTGACAGCTGTTATAGGAGCTATACCTGCATTGAAATCTTCAGTCATAGTTACACCGTCAAAACTTATGAAATGGAAAGCAGATGTGAAGCCTAAGAGCCCTGAAGAGCCGTGGCAATTTCTAATACCGATAAGATTTTCCGTGGAGGAGGTTGACGATCTAGTCAACTATGTGTTAAATAGTTTGAGAAGGGAGATGGGAGTGGAGAGAATAGAGTTGAAGGAGAAGTGGAGCATTAGATTTAGATATATGGTTGGAAGGGGAAGTATGGGGGCTTCTGGATCTGTAAACCTTTTAACCATATACTTGGAGAATGGGGAGCCTAGAATAAGGTTGACGGTGAGAAGTTTCGGTGAACAGCCTGAGAAGCATGCATATGAAACTGCAAAGCTCATTAGAAGTATAATTTTAAGATGGAGAAGTGCAAGATGATTCTAAAAGTTCTTCGACTATTTTAACCCCTGCACTTGCACCAAGCCTATCAGCTCCAGCATCTAAAAGTTTTAACGCCTGCTCTAAACTTCTAATTCCCCCTGCAGCTTTAATTTTCAGTTTTTCACCTACAATTCTCCGTATCAGCTTTACATCGTGAACTGTGGCTCCAGCAGGGCCGAAACCCGTCGAAGTCTTCACGAAGTCGGCTCCAGCATTCATGACAAGTCTACAGGCAATATCTTTCTCTTCATCCGTTAAATAACATGTTTCAATTATCACCTTAACGATTATCTTCGATGAAAAGTTTTTAGCTGCCTTTACAACCGCCTTTATGTCATCTTCCACGAAGCCATATTCTCCAGATTTGAAGGCGCCTATATTCATAACCATGTCTATTTCTCTTGCACCCATAGTCAATGCTTTATAAGCCTCTAAAACCTTTACATCTGTTAATTGGAAGCCGAGGGGAAATCCTACAACTGTTCCAACTTTCACTTCACTGTTCTTCAAAGCTTCAACCGCAGTTTTAACATATGATGGAGATACAATTACACATCCAAAACCATATTTTACAGAATCTCTGCACAGTGAGATTACATCACTCCTCTTGGCTGTGGGTTTTAGAAGAGTTAAATCTATAATTCTGGCAAGTTCATCCGCCCTCAAAGCCACCACAAATAATAAAGGATAAAAGCTTAAAGATAAATTTGATTCTAAGTGACGTGGAATGGGCAGTGAGGGGAAGAAAAAATTAAGAGAAGTTTTAAGCTACATCATTCTAATCATAGTGGCTTTTGCAGCTACAGAGGCTATTCAAATCGCTGCGAGAAGCATCCTAAACGTGGATACACCTTTCGTCGTTGTAGCCTCTGGAAGCATGAAGCCTACATTGAACGTTGGAGACCTGCTGATAATTGGAGGGATAAATTCATCGAATCTAAAAGTTGGAGACATAATAATATTTAGACCGCCAAAACCATATTGGAATGGCGTTCCATGGGTTCATAGAATAATAATTATTCAACATAAAGATGGCAATGTCATTATAAAGACTAAGGGTGATGCTAACACTTATCCCGACCCCTTCTGGCTTACAGGTGAAAATGTTATTGGAAAAGTTATAGGCAGAATACCTTATATTGGAATGTTAAGTTTAGCTTTGAAAAATTGGACTATTCCAACGGTGATAATTATAATAATTTTGGCAATTATAATTTTCATGTCTATGAGAGAATGAGAAACACTATATTAATATAAAAAGGCTATTTAAATAGTATTTGGAGGTAAATAGATGGGCAACCCCTCTGTAAGAATTGAAAATGTAGTTGCATCCGTAGTTCTAGATCAATATATCGATTTGGAAGCTATAACAAGAAATATTCCCACAGTAGATTATAATCCAGACCAGTTTCCAGGATTAGTATTCAGATTGAACAGACCTAAAACTGCAACATTGATCTTCAGTTCAGGGAAAATGGTATGTACCGGAGCTAAATCCGAGAAAGATGTCAAAAGAGCCATAAAAAAGATCATTTCAACACTTAAAAGCAAGGGAATTGTAGTTGTAGGTAAACCTAAAATAACAATTCAGAATATCGTGGCATCTGCAAATCTGAAGGCAGGGGTAAACCTCGAGAAAGCAGCTATGCTCCTGGAAAACGTCATGTATGAACCTGAACAGTTTCCAGGTCTAATTTACAGGATGAATGAACCGAAAGTTGTCTTACTTCTCTTCAGTTCAGGGAAAATGGTATGTACTGGAGCTAAGAGAGAAGAAGAAGTATATGTGGCGGTCAAAAAGATAAATGAAAAGCTGAGAGAAATGGGACTGTTATATGAGGAGGGAGATTAAAGCTCCACTCCAATTATTTTATTATAACATTCCTTGGAAATTAAACCCTCATTGAATAATAGTTTAGCTGCAGATGAAATTTTAACCAAACTGTATAATTGAATTCCTCTAGACTTTAAATTCTCCTCAGCTCCCTGCTCCCGATCTACAAGTACAACTCCTCCAACCACCACTCCACCATGATTTATGACTGATTCAGCCGTCAACAGTAGACTGATACCGGTGGTTGCCACATCATCTACAAGGATTACCCGCTCACCCTTCAATAGAACACCCTCCACAAGTTTTCCTCTACCATGTAAACGTTCAGAACGTTTTCTAACATAGATGAGCGGTTTCTTCAGCTTATATGCTATAAGTGTAGCGAAAGGTATACCTGCAGTGGGGACGCCAGCAATCTTATCGAAACTTCCAATCTCATTTGAGATCATCTGAGCATATGCATCACATATTTTGTCGAAGTCCAATGGATATGACGGTATCACTCTGAGATCTATGTAGTATGGGCTTTTCATTCCAGAGGTTAAGGTGAATTCACCTATCAGTATAGCTTTTCTACGGTAGAGGATTCTGACAACCTCTTCCGCAAGAAGCTTCTTCTTAACTTTCCAGTCCAATAAAACCCGCATATATACCAGAGAAAAATGATTTTTAAATTTTTCCTGAAACCTTTAGATAAGCGATGGGAAGAAGGTGACGAAGGTTAAAGCTATAATTGTGGGAAGTGCAATTAATCCGAAAATCTTTCTACTCATACTTAGAGGGGAGACATCGTCGAGGGGTCCGGGATGTCTGCGATAGGAGAGCATTGCCAAAGCCAATATAGCCATGAAGAAGAAGCCGGTTATGAAGAGGATGAATATGGCAATATACGAGATCAACTTATGTTTTTTCTCACCGAATATTGCTCTGGAAACATGTCCGCCGTCAAGTTGAGCTATAGGCATAATGTTGAGAAAGGTGAGAAGGAAACCTATCCAACCTGCAAAGGCCACTGGATGTAAAAGTAGAATACTGTTGGGAGGCATGGGTTTGAAGATTGAAACGATAAAATCGAATATGATAGGTGTTGGAAGATAGCTGCCTATTGGAATGGAGTATGGTGGAAGAACATATGACAATTTCACTCCCAGTATGGTGACGAAGATTGAGGCGAAGAATCCGAATATTGGACCGCTCAACCCCACATCGAATAGCTGATCTCTATTGACTACAGGAGATTCTTGAATTATAACGGCCCCCATTGTTCCACCTATCTGCGGTGGACCTGGAATAAAATAGGGTAGAGTAGATTCAACGCCATGATAGATGCAGAGAACTTTGTGGCCGAGCTCGTGGAGACCGGCAACCATCATAAAGCAGAAAACGTATAGAAAAACGTTCAGCCAGATATTTCTATGCGGATCCACAAGATCTAGAGCTGGACTTGAAAGCTGAAGCCATCCACTATAAATGATCGTTAGAAGCGTTGCAATGAAGAGAATCCAGAAGATGAGCGGATTTCTCTTCCGCTTAGAAGGATATCGCACCACTTTAAGAACAATTTCACCTTTAACCCTTCTTAGAACAGGTAGATAATTATACTTGCGAAGCTCCCAATACAATTTTAAGAAGGACTTCTTTGTCTCCGCATCTGGATCCAATATGAAAGTTGGAATATTAAATTGGATGAAGGAATCTTTTAGGGGGAAATATCTGCTGACCAAATTTTCCAGCCACAGGAAATCTGCGACAGGCTCTGACATAGAATCCAACTCTATTTACAATTTAAAAGCAAAGCTAAAAATATTTCTCCAATAATATTGTAAAAAGTGATGGTAATGCTTAAGAAAAGGGGAGAATTCAAGGTAAGAGAGTTTAGGACCACCGATTTGGAGAGAGTTATCTGGATCAACGAGACATGTCTTCCAGAGAATTATACGCCATCCTTCTATCTTCAACATCACTTCGAACATCCAAAAGCCTTTCTGGTTGCTGAAGTAAATGGAGAAGTAGTTGGATATGTAATGTGTAGAATAGAGCTTGGACTTTCAAATATAAAGTTTGGACTTGCAAGGAAAGGCCACATAATTTCCATTGCAGTTTTACCTGAATATAGAAGGAGGGGTATAGGTGAAACTTTGATGAGGAAGGCTATGGAAGCCATGCGGAAATATGGTGCAACTGAATATTATTTAGAAGTGAGAGTAAGCAACATCCCTGCAATAAATCTATATAGAAAGCTGAATTATAAAATAGTTAAGAGAATTCCAGGATACTATTTAGATGGTGAAGATGCCTATGTGATGGCTAGACCAAGCTGAATTAAATTTAAAATATTTAGAGATTCTCCAGAGAAGTTTTAACGATAATTTTGACCGCTTCAACCAGCATGGTGAATGGTAGACTTGGAGGAGGAAAACGAACCGTTTTTCCTGCAACCTGCCTTGACGTGTAGGGTAGATGGATAAATCCAGCCTTCACATTCCATCCATTTATATGGATGAAATGCAGAGTTCTATACATGACATAATTGCAGAGAAATGTGCCTGCACTGTTGGATATGGCTGATGGAATTCCTGTATTGCGTAAAGCTTCCACAATTCTTCTAATGGGAAGAGTGGAGAAGTAGGCTGCAGGACCATTTGGAACTATAGGTTCATCAATCGCTCTGTATCCATCGTTGTCTGGGCCGCCGTCCATTATATTTATGGCAACCCTTTCAACTCTAATATGGGCTGTCCTAGGAGCTAAGCCAAGATTCAATATTACTGATGGATTAGAATCTGAAATGTTGCTCTCCAAAATTTCTCCAACCCTTTTGAAGGATACTGGAAGTTTAACTCCTAAAATTTTATGGCCATTCAAAATTTCACCGTTCATCTTCTCAGCTATTTCACCTGAAGGATTATAGTCTTCTCCACCGTAGGGTTCGAAACCAGTGATTAAAATGTTCATAGACATCGTAAAATACTTTTAATAGTTAAAAGTAATAAAGTTTGGCATTATGGATGGTGTCAATCTATGATAACTAGGAAGATAACTTATTTTGAAAGATGTGGAAGGAGAAATACCGAGGAAACTTTGAGACTGGCTAAGGAAAGGGCAGATGAACTTGGAGTAAGGGATGTTGTTGTAGCTTCCACAACCGGTGAAACCGGTGTGAAAGCATGTGAAATCTTTAAGGGATTTAACGTTGTGGTGGTTACCCATTCAGTGGGATTTAGAAGTCCAGGCATAAATGAATTTGAAGAGGAGAATAGGAGAAGAATATTAGAGATGGGTGGAAGAATATTTACAGGAACACATGCTTTAAGCGCAGTGGAGCGAAGCGTTAGAAGACAGTTATCAACGTGGCTTCCACTGGAACTTATGGCGAACACTCTTAGAATATTTGGAGAGGGAATTAAAGTGGCTGTGGAGATAGCGGTGATGGCTGCAGATGCAGGGCTCATACCGATAGACGGAGAAGTTATAGCAATCGGGGGAACTGGAAGAGGAGCCGATACCGCAGTGGTTTTGAAGCCGGCTCACAGCACAAACTTCTTCGATCTTGAGATAAGGGAGATTATATGTAAGCCCAGAAGGATAATTAGAAGTTGAACATCCATCAATAAACTTGCGAAGAATTTTAAGAAGTGATTTAAAATGTAGATTTGATTCTAGTTTGATTCTTCTTTCTCCTCCTTCGATGGAGGTAAAACTTTCAGCAATTTATCTTCATACTCAACCTTTCCAGTCTTCCTCCTCGAATATATGAGTACTATGATTACCAGTATGATTGGACCTGTGAAGCCTACATGTGGAATGGGGAATGCACCCTTCATAAGAAATGGATAGATGAATATGAAGCCGAAAAATATGTTGACGAACTGTGGAATGGTAGCCATCAAATATCTGCCGTAATATGAGAAGAGAAAAGACCAGCTTGCCGCTATTAAAACAAGTGTTAAGTATAGGAGGGTTCCACCCATTATAAAACCATATCGCTCAATTATCTGGGGAACTGAGAGGGAAAATCTATCTATAATTGTAAAGAGGGGGAGAAACAGGAAGGAGGTTAAGAGAAGCCAATACAGAAGTCTAATTAGCATTTGGAATTCTGCCTTAACATACGTTAGATAAATGATTGCCAGTATTAGAATTACTGGAAGGAGGAGGTTTCCGCGAATAAGTTGGATTTGAGTTGCATATGATTCATCTTCGCCGTGTCCACTTAAACCATAGATTTCGAAGCCGCTTGGAAGAATGGAGAATAAGAGAATTTTGTCTCCGGACATTATCCATGGAAAGCCTGCTAAGGCAGGTCTAAAATAGGTTAACCCATTACAGTTCAACTTGTAGAAGGAAATGTTAATCAGTGGAAGGGAAAGGCTGTAGATTAAAGGTGATGGAGCCGATTGCTCCGAGCTTTTTCTAAACTTTGAGTTTAAAAAGTTGACCATTATATTTATGAATTTTCCTTCTAAAGATGAACCGCTATTTGGAAGTATATAGAGATATTTTTCGCTGGAAACTATATGGCTGAAAGTTTTATTATAGGATTCTAAGGGGAAATATTCATCATTCGTTGAAGATATTAGCAGTATGGGTTTCTCGATTAAATGTGCATAAATGAGGGGATCGAAGTTTGAGTAGATGTTTCGAAGAATTCTGCTGTTTAAACCTATATTCCATGGAATAAGAGAATTTATCAGTCCACCTGATGAGAGAGCCATGATGAAATCTCCACTTGAGAAAACAGTTACAATGAGTTTAACATCATCATCTAATGCTCCAACAATGTAGGCTATGAAACCTCCAACATCATATCCACATATACCGATTCTTTCAGGATCGATGAAACTTAAATTTTCCGTGAGGAGAAAGCTTCCTCTCACAGCCATTGAAGCATAGAAAAGAAAGTTATCCTCAACGTTATCTTCTGTAAATAATGTTTCAATGGAGGTGCAATTTGAAGTTTTACCATAACCTGGCAGATCGATGAGAAGCACTGCATATCCGTTATTTGCAATATTTAGAGCTACATCCAATAAAATGTCGCTCCAACCTTTAATTCCATGTAAAATTAGAAGCAATGGAAGATTCCTATTATTCTTAGGGTAAACTAGGTAGCCATGCACTTTAAATTTTAAATTGCTTTTAAAGTTTACCCAATAATTTAATTCGACAAACCAGAACTCCCTCCCAGAATAATATGCAGTCTCATTTGAAACCAGTTGAAAGCCGGTTAAAGAGACATGGCAAATACTATACCAATCTTTGAAGTTTAGGATAGAGGAGTTTAAAGCTTCATCATTCAACTCCATCATCTTCATAGGTGACGGTGAAAAAATTGACCATAAGCTGAATAACCCTGAAATTATAATTAAAATTGATAGTGTTGCAGTTGTAAGTCTACCTGCCATTTCAACCTAAAATACCTATTCTAGAACTATTAATAAAGGTTTATGAAACATTATATTTTAAATTTAGGGATTCGATTTTAAAGTTTCCTCCAATCGCAACCTCCAAACTCTATATTCACGTATAGTTGAAAGTGAGAGAGCCATTAGCAGATTGCTGAAAAGGAGAACGTTTATGACGATGCTTAAGATAACGTTGAAGTATGGTAGACCATACTGGAAGGCCATTACCCCGATAACTGCCGATGTCAATCCCCGTCCAAAAGCGGAAGCTATAACTTTAGATTCCCCGCCGAAACCTATCTTAAACGTTAAGATTGAAATTATTAGGAAGCGCATTAGAAAGAGTATTCCCGTAACCATTAAACCGAAAGCCAACTCTACTATAGCATTAAAGGAATATGTGAGGCCTAGAAGAACGAAGAAGAAGGATCTAATAAGAAAAAGTATCTCCGAATTGAATCTTTTAATCAACTCTTCTATTGGAAGTATATCGGAGAAAGTTATTTTAATGTTGAAGAAGGAGGTTATCTTCTCACCGTTACTTAAAGTTAAACCGAAAATCCAGGAGGCTAGTGCACCGCTTCCACCTATAATTTCAGTAAGAGAATAGACGAAGACTAGGAAAGCTAGAGTTAACATGTAAAGGTAATCTTCCCTCTTAAGCAAGTTGACTATTATAAGCCATACAATCCCCAATATGAATCCTGCAATAATTCCTGATGAAAATTTAGAGCTTAACAATATGGCTAGACTGCCTAAAGGCACATTGAAGTTATAGTAGTCTATTGCAGATAAGGCGACAATTACCGATAGAATATTGGTTAAGGTGAGTTCAAATGAGAGGAAGAGAGTGTTCTCCTCCTTTACTGGAAGCCTTCTAATGAGCACCATAAGTGGAACTGAACCGCTACATGATATTGCCGATGCAATGATGACGGAGAGAACCCATCTAATATGTATAAGATATTTGAAAAAGAAGGATACAAAGATCAAGTTGAAGATGAAGAGGATTAAAATTACGAATAGAGATTTTTGGCCATCCTTTAAAATTTTATCTATATTCATTCTTAAACCACTATCGAATAGTAGAAGGGCAAGTGAGAATGGAGCCACATATGGAAGAATGGAGTAGACGGAGCTTGCATCCACCAAATGGAGATATGGACCTATAAGAAAGCCGAGGAGAAGAAGGAAAACTATGTCAGGTATATTTGTCCTTCTGAAAAGCAGAAAGCCGAAGAAGCCTAAAAGCATAATTAGAATAGCAGTGTAAAAGGTGAATAGAAATGCTTCCATCCCTACCCATCCATTCTAATTGACAAGATAAAGTATTGAGTCTAGAATATTTATATGTTAAATGGCTTTTAACGGGCTGTGATAAAGGATCTATCTGCAAAATGCTTCTCCACTTTCTTCGGCTTCAATTTTTCAACGATATAGTCGAAGGCGATGCTCGGATCGCTATGCATGCCACAAGTATAAACGTCAACTGTGGCATATTGATATTCCGTCCATGTGTGGATTGCTATATGGCTCTCTACAACTAGAACTATAACTGAAACTCCTCCTTTTTCTCCTCCAAACTTCCATGATTTTACATCCCATACTGTCATATTGGCTTTCTCTGCAGCCTCCACCGTTATTTTTCTAAGCATGGTTTCATCTGCCAATGCAGCTTCATCACAGTAATATAAATTTCCATAGACATGTCTACCGAAGATTCCGCGTGTAGGATTCTTCATTTCCGCTTTTAGAAGCATATGCAGGTATATTTAAATCTTGCTGAAAGATGAAAACTATTACTTCATTTTAGAAGCCACTTTAAAGGGATATCTTGCCATCCATCACCCGGCTTTCTCCTCCTAATTGTAATTGGAAGAATTCCCTTTTCAAGTTCAAGTCTAGCTATCTCCAACGGATCCTTAACATTTTCAGGTAAGGCTATTAAGATTGGGGCGCCCATGGAGATTTGGAGAGCTCTAGCCCCTATAATTCTCGCCCGTTCATATCTGGTTAATTTTGGAGGGCCAACTATGATACGGCTATTCTTCTCTCCATTCACCATCGAATTGTCGGCGGGAAAATTTATGTCAACATCAACCGGAGGATCAGCTTCTATCAATTCAACCTCACCTTCTAAATGAAATGAAACATGGAAACACTAATTTGAAGTACATCATCACACCTCTTTTCCTCTTCAATAAGGCTAAAGAAAAAACTTGTTTTAAATATATATTATTTATGTTTATATTTCATGTGGTGTTGAAGGGTGGAGAGAAAAATGGAAGATGTAAAGGTTGCAGCGGCAATACTTACAGTTACATCTATAGTTCTAATACTTCTTAGAATGCTTTCCAAACCGATATTCAACTTGAACTTTGAAGTTCTCCTAATACATTCTGCAACCATTTCATCCATCATAACCTATATTTATCTAAGGCGAAGATTGAAGAGGAAAAAATGGCAGACAAACTGAAACAAATATATTCAAATTTCATTTAATCAATTTAATGGAGCATTAGAAAATCGAAGTGATTGGAGGAGGATTTAGATGAATCTACTGTTCATCGGCTTCCTCTTAATCGTAGCAGGCTTCATAGTCATATTTCTTGGATTTTTAATCGGATTTTTGAAGGGGGAAGGTAAAAGTGAAGGGGGAGGAATAATTCTGATAGGCCCCTTCCCGATAGTTTGGGGGTCGAATTCCAGAATTGCTACTATAATGTTAATCGCCACATTAATCATCATGATAACCATATTAATATTTATGATGGGAGGTTTCATTGAATGGTGAAATGCGAAATATGCCATATAAACGATGCAAAATATGTCTGTTCAGACTGTGGAAGAAAGGTTTGTGAAAACTGTTTCGATCCATACTCATGGCTATGTATTCAATGCCTCGAAAAAAGAAAACCTACAAAGCTCTTAACTACGTATGGTGAGGAGAGAAAAATGAACAGTACATATCCAATTATAATGAAAAGCACCATAATCGGATTTATAATGATCTTTATTGGAACCATTATTATAATGTTCTCATCGCTTCTCATGGGAGGAAAATTTTCAACCGGAATTATAATATTTCCCTTCATCCCACTGCCTTTGATCATTGGAACTGGACCAAACTCGGAAATTCTAATTGTAATGGGACTTTTAATGGTGATTTCAATAATACTTATAATGATTATTTATTGGAGAATGGGAAGAACTGATTCACTTAACATATAAGTATATTTTATGGGTTGTCCAGATATCTGGAACGACGTCTACTCTGACAGGGTTCCAGCCGGGAACCTCAAAGTCATGGGACACTATTCTAACGCCATTCTTCAATTCACGCTCCAATTTAGGTTTTAAACGCTCATTGACGCTTGTCAGCAGATACATGGTGACGACGTCAGCTTCACTTATATCAACATCGAAAAAGTTTCCCTCGATAATTCTCACCTTTCCATTTAAACCATACTTGTTGATTTTAATTTTAATTTGCTCCACTAGGTTGTGCCGAATCTCCACGCCGACAGCTCTAGCTCCAAACTCTCTGGCAGCAATGAAGAGTATTCTTCCATCACCGGCACCTAAATCGTAGACGATTTCGCCGGGTTTAACTTGAGCCAACTTTAACATTCGTCTAACAACCATCTCCGGAGAAGAGACGAATGGTACATCGTAGAACATTGCCCACCAAGAAGAAATTCGAAATATAAGATTTATCTTTTCCGTTAGACAACTTTAAATCACATATTAAGCATTAAAATATTTGAGATTATGGGTTTCAAGAAACTTGAAAAGAGACTTGAAAGAATAGAATACTTATTGGAATATCTTTCAAGGGAAATCGAGACTATAAAAGGCATACTTGGACTGGCAGGGGAAGGGATACTTGCACCTATAGAGGGAAGTATAAGAACACAGCGGGTTATAACGGAAAGCTATAGGAGAATTCTATCCCTCGAGAAAATTATTCGTGAAGGAAGAATAAAGGATAAAATTTCAAGGGAGATTTTGAGAATACTCGTATATATTGGACCTATGAACATCTCCCAGATAACTAGGGAGCTTAAAAAAAGGAGGGGAAGAGCGTCTAGAAGAATTGTTTCCGAGAAGCTTAGAAAGCTTAAAGGTATAGGTATTATAGAGTTGGAGGAGAGGGGAAGAGAGAAAGTATATAGATATGTGTTGGACAGGAAATGTTCAGAAAAAGACAAATAGATTATTCAATGTGAACAATTAAGTATGAAATGGTGGAAAAATGGGAGAAAAATTTGAAGATGTAGAGGAGCTTAAAGCAGTGTTCTCAGCTATAGGAGAATTCATCGACAAAATACCTAAACTGATAAATGAAATCTTCTCAGCACTATACGATCCTGAGATGGGTAGAAAGATCGGTGAAAACATTGCAAGCTATTATAAGGCTTTAAAGGATAGTGGAATTCCAGAAGAAATGGTGGTTAAATTAACCGAGAAATATGCTGTGCAGATTTCAACATTCATGGATCAGCTGAAAGAGATAATAAGGGGAATTGGAATGAGAAAGGGATTTGAAAAAGAAGAAGTGAAGAAGGAGCTGAGAAGAGCCTTTGAAAAAGAGAAGGAACAGCGGGAGACATGATTTGCCTTCAAAGATAGAAACATTCATATTTTTTTCAAAAATATTATTAAAATTTTTAAAATTTCAATTTTACCTAACAATTATAAAGATAAAAGTAAAGTTGAAGAAGAGAAAGTTTAGAAGAGTATTGATTAAAACTTTAGGTGAAAAGGGAATTCCACGAAGAACTGCAAGAAATATAGGTGGGAAAGTAGCTGACAAAATAAGTTTTGAAGAGATTTTGAGTATACGCAGATTTCTCGGAATGCTTAGAAGAGAACTCCATTAAAACTGAATATAGAAAAGTTTGTTAGGAAGTATGTATATTACAGGTTGAGGAGAAATGTATAGGGTAAATCCGAACATTCTAAAAAATATTGAGGCTTGGATTGAAGGACAGAAAAGATTTCTAGAATATAGTAGGAAAAGCGAGGAGATTTTGAAGAATGCAGATAGACTGTCACTTATGATAGCTGCTAGAACCGCCTGCAGCCAGATCATAAAGACCATAAAGGGATTCGATGCATGGCTTCAAAACCCACTGGTGATAGGTTTAATGCCTCATAAAATGTTAAAGGAAGTGCAGGAGAGGCTGTGGAGGATAATGTATGAGCTTACATTATTCGACATAGAACATACTGGCAAATATAAGGAGCATTTGAAGAAGGTGATAGAGGAAGGAAAGGTTCTGCCTCCACTTCCCACCGAGGAGAAGGAGGAGAGAACTCTAACATATACGAGATAGAAGCTACAGTATATGGATAACTTTGAAGCCTAGAAGGTTAAGAATCATAGCAATATATTTTCTATGGCAATATTTTGGATCTTTCTCCAAGCATAAAAGGCATATTGGAGCATAAATTAAGTTGTCAATCAGTTTGAAAACACCCTTCCAAAAAGGATAAGTGGACATGTATTTTAAGTATCCGCCGCTTCTAAATCCACCCAGGAGATCTCCAAGCCACATATATGATATGCCGTTCAATTTAAGCGAATATGACAATGATTCCCAGCTGAATCAGGATTCTTAGAATGTGGGAAACGACGCACATCAATAACTAAAATTATCCTATAATCCTTCAATTTTCAATTAAATTTTGAAGGGATAGATTCGAATAGCTTAAAGTATAAATAAAGGCTTCCATATTCACTTGGATTTAGAGCTTTTATCAATTTTAATCTTCGAACTGGAGATTACAATGGTTATTGTTTCTCCAACTTCCGGTTTCGGGTCGAGAGCTTCCCATTCATCTTCACTCAGCCAAACTGTAAGCCTTGGAAGCGAAACGGAACTTGGAGGCTGTACAGGCATCATCCTCAACACCTGCTTCACTATTGGGAGAACTTCCCTAGCCATCTCGGAGTCTCCACTGGAATAGAAGACTGGTGGTGGAAGATCATGCTCCTCCACAAGCTCAATTTTAATTCTCCTCACACCTTGCGGAAAATTTACTATCGACTTACTTGAAACCGTCGCTGTAAATTTAACCTCCAAAATAACACCCCAATCAAATAAAGATAAATCAAATATATGAATGTAATCCATTGAACGAAAAATTTATCTTAAAATAGTTCGAAAACAACGGGAAGTAATAAGAGATGGTGAATGATGTGCAGAAAATTCGAGATTCTGGAAAAAAGAACACTGGCCCCAAAAATTAAGGAGATCGTTTTATATGCACCTGAAATAGCGAGAAAAGTTAGAGCGGGACAATTCATCATAGTCAGAGTGGAGGAGAAAGGTGAGAGAATACCGTTAACTGTGGCGGATTGGAACAGGAATAAGGGAACTTTAACCATAGTATTCCAAGAGATAGGAGTATCAACATATAAGCTTGGAAAACTCGATATTGGAGATCGATTAACCGACATTGCAGGACCATTAGGAAATCCATCGAAGATAGAAAATTATGGAAGAGTGATCTGCATAGGGGGAGGAGTTGGAATAGCAGCTATCTATCCGATTGCAAGGGAATTGAAGAAGATGAACAATTATGTTATATCCATAATTGGAGCTAGAAGCAGAGAGCTTCTCATATACGAAGATGAGATGAGAAAGGTTAGCGATGAATTGAAGATTACAACGGATGACGGTTCAAAGGGGAGGAAAGGCTTCGTATCGGATGAGCTGAGAGATATGCTTGCGAAGGGAGTTAAAGTTGATCGAGTTATAGCGGTTGGACCGGCCATAATGATGAAGGTATGTGCAGATGTTACAAGACCATATGGAATAAAGACCATTGCAAGCTTAAATCCCATAATGGTTTGCGGAATGGGAATGTGCGCTGCATGCAGAGTTGAGGTGGGTGGAAAAACGAGATTCGTTTGTTTTGAAGGACCTGAATTCGATGCACATGAAGTTAACTTCACAGAGCTTATGAAGAGGCTGAACGCCTATAGGGAGGAGGAGAAAATTGCCCTTGAAAAATATTTAAAGAAGATTGGAGAGGTGAAGCCGAATGCCAATTAGAAGAAGAGTGGAGATGCCTAAACTTCCAGTAGAGGAGAGGATGAGAAGCTTCAAAGAGGTGGCTTTAGGATTAACTGAAGAACAGGCTGTTCAGGAAGCTGAGAGATGTCTACAATGTCCACATCATCCATGTACAAGTGGATGTCCAGTAGGTATAGATATACCTAAATTCATTAAAATGATAGCGGAAAGGAATTTTAGAGAAGCATATAGGATAATTAAGGAGAAGAATGCAATACCAGCAATAACTGGAAGAGTATGTCCCCAAGAAGTTCAATGTGAGATGAAGTGTACTTTAGCCAGAATGGGAGAACCCATAGCTATAGGGGCTTTAGAGAGATTTGTAGCCGACTGGGCGATAAGAGAGGGAATTGTTGAAGAGGAGATCGTTAAGGAAGATTCGAACGGTATGAATGTAGCTGTAGTGGGTTCAGGCCCTGCAGGGATAACTGTAGCTGCAGATCTAGCAAAACTTGGATATGATGTAACAGTCTTCGAAGCATTACATAAGCCTGGAGGAGTACTTGTATATGGTATACCTGAATTTAGATTGCCGAAGAGGATAGTGGAGCTTGAAATAAACTATCTTAAAAGGCTTGGAGTTGAAATAAAAACGAACATTATAATCGGTAGAACATATACGATTGAAGAATTGTTAAAGGAGAAATTTGACGCCGTCTTCATCGGGACAGGGGCTGGAATGCCGAAATTCCTAAACATTCCTGGAGAAAACTTAGTTAACATTTATACTGCAAATGAATTTTTGACGAGGATAAATCTGATGAAGGCATATTTATTCCCTGAATATGACACTCCAATTAAAGTTGGAAGAAGAGTTGGAGTTATTGGAGGAGGAAACGTCGCCATGGATGCTGCAAGAACAGCTCTAAGATTGGGAGCTGAAGAAGTCTACATTATATATAGGAGAACGGAGAGGGAGATGCCTGCAAGAAGAGATGAAGTGATCAATGCAAAGGAGGAGGGTGTGAAATTTCAACTATTAACTCAACCTGTAAAATTCATAGGTGATGAGAATGAAATTCTCCGCGGAATTCAATGTATAAAGATGAAGCTTGGTGAACCGGATGCCACTGGAAGGAGAAGGCCGATACCAATACCCGGTTCAGAATTCAATTTTGAAGTGGACACAGCGATAGTTGCCATAGGATGCCATGTTAATCCTTTAATACAGAGGACAACTCCACAGTTGAAGACGAATAAATGGGGATGTATAATCGTGGATGATTGGGGTAGAACATCGATGAAAAGGGTATATGCAGGGGGAGATGTAGCTTTAGGAGAAGCAACCGTTATTCAGGCGATGGGAACCGGTAGAAAAGCATCCACAGCTATACATCAAGATCTAAAAAAGAAGTAAAAGTTTTACTTTTCTTTATTTCAATATGTGCTTAACAGCTCCTCTTCCGGTGGAGGAGGCTTTATAATTCCAGCCTTCACCAATGCATCCAGCGATTTTCTCGCATCACTTATAATTTTGACAGCTCTCTCCCAAAGCTCCTGTCTGCTTGGTTTAATCCTTGCAACACCCTGCTCAATAGATTTTAATGCGCAGGCAACAGCCTCCTTCGGATAAACTTCCCAGTCGTCCATTGTTGGAATAATATAATCTTCACTTAAACCCTTCTCCTCTGCATGTTTTGCCAGAGCATTCGCTGCAGCCACACACATCTCATCAGTTACTGTTTTAGCCCTAACATCCAATACTCCTCTGAATATTGCGGGGAAGCCTAGGGAATTATTCACCTGGTTTGGAAAATCTGATCTACCTGTACCAATAATTCTGGCTCCAGCTTCCTTAGCCTCCCACGGCCATATCTCTGGAACCGGATTTGCCATTGCAAATACTATTGCATCATCAGCCATCTTTGAAATCCATTCTTTCTTGATTATTCCTGGACCGGGTCTAGATGCAGCTATACATACATCTGCATTTTCAAGGGCTTCTGGAATACCTCCCATCTTGCCTTCAGCATTACTCTTTGCAGCCCACTTCCACTTCCACGGATTCTTCTCCTTCTCCAAAATATCCTTTCTACCTGCATGTAAAATGCCTTTACTGTCAACGAAAACTATGTTTCCGGGTTTTGCACCTGCAAGCTCCAATACATCTGCACATTTAATATTTGCTGCTCCTGCCCCGATAAGCGTTATTTTAACTTCACTCAGCTTCTTACCTACAAGTTTCAACGCGTTTAGAACACCTGCCAAAACCACCGTGGCCGTTCCCTGCTGATCATCATGCCAAACTGGAATGTTAAGCTCTTCTCTAGCCTTCTCTAATATGTAGAAGCATTTGGGTTTAGCTATATCTTCCAAGTTTATTCCGCCGAAGGTTGGCTCTATAAGTTTAAGAAACTTTATAATTTCATCAGGATCCTTAGTTTTAATGCAGAGTGGAAAGGCATCTACACCGCCCAGATACTTGAAGAGTAAAGCCTTACCTTCCATTACGGGCATTCCGGCTTCTGGACCTATATCTCCTAAACCTAGAACTCTAGTGCAGTCGCTCACCACTGCAACATAATTCCATCTACTAGTATATTCGAATGATAGGAGATCAGGATTCTCCTTCACCTTTCTACAGACAGCTGCAACTCCAGGAGTATACCAAATGGAGAAGTCGGCTAAAGATCTAACTGGACATCTTGGAATAACCTGCACTTTTCCCAAATAGAATTTATGCATTGGCGGAGCCATCTTAGAGGGTTTTTCAGCTTTCTTTAAAAGCTCATCTACAGTCATCTTCTTCATATAAACACCTTCAGAATATATCTCCATTATAGAAGTTTAAACTTTTCCCATAAAAGAGAAAGTATATTAGCATAGTGGAATTTAAGTAGACATCAATTAAGCCATGGGGAATGCGGATTGAAGATAGGGGCTATGAATAATCCATATAGGAAGATCATAGATGAAATAGAATTTATAGGTAGAAATGGATTTGACTATATAGATTTAACTGTTGAGAAACCTGAAGCACACCCCGAAAAGATAGAGGAAAATATTAGAGAGATTCTTGAAAAGATCGGAGAATACGGCTTAGAGATAATAGGTCATACACCATGGTACTTGGAGCTTGGACATCCATATGAAAATGTTAGAAGAGCATTTCTAAAAGAAGCCATAAAGATAATTGGAATATTGGGAAAAATGAATGTGAAGAAAACTACGATACATCCCATTCCAACAGCATTCGGAATATATAAAAGGAAAACTTATAGAGAGAAGACCATTAAATGGATGATTGAATCGCTGAAGAGAATTGTGGAATGTGCAGAAAGATATGGAATGATAATAGTTATAGAGAATATTGATGGAGGAAAAAATTTAACATTAAAGGAGTATGGAGAGATCGTTGAAGAGACGGGATGCTTCTTCAACTTGGATATTGGACATGCAAATCTAAATGTAAAGGAGAATGCAGCCTCAAAATTTATAGAATACTTCGGAAAGAGGGGATTGTTAAAGCATGTTCACATATCGGATAATTTTGGAGGAAGCATGAGGGGAGGATGGGATCTCCACCTACCTTTAGGTGCAGGGCGAATAGACTTCAAGGGGATAGTGGAAGAGTTGAAGAAGGTGGGATATGATGAAACGATAACCGTAGAGGTCTTCTCAAAGGATAGGGAATACCTGCTTATAAGCAGGAATAAATTGAGAAAAATTTGGAAAGAGATAAAAATTTAAGATTAACCGGTAAAGGAGAAATATCTTGTAGAGGTGTGGATGATGGAGGAAGATGAAGAGTTGAAAAGAATACTTGAAAAAATGGCGAGAAGAATCTATCAGAAGAAAGTTCAAAGTAGAGGTGGAAGAGTTGAGGAGAAAAGATTAGAAATAGCATTGAACATGCTAAACTTCGATGAAACAATAAATAGGAATCCCATAGTTATCGTGGATTTCTGGGCTGAATGGTGCATGCCATGCAAAATTTATGAGAGAACGTTTAGAAAGGTTGCTGAAAAATTCGGTGGAAAAGCCGTCTTTGCAAGGGTTAATGTAGATGAGAATCCTATGATTGCAGGCAGATACAACATATATGGCATACCCACCACGATAATATTTGTAAATGGAAGACCTGTAGAGAAATTGGTGGGAGCACAAACCGAAGCCAAATTAACCAGCGTTATAAAGAAATATCTACGATAACCATAAATCATCACTCAGCAATTTTATTATTAGGTGTGATCGATGAAGATGGAAGTAGTGGAATTAAAGATACCTGAAGGATGCAATATAATTTTGGGGCAATCCCATTTCATTAAAACAGTGGAGGATTTATATGAAGCCATGGTAAACTCCACTCCAAACGTTAAGTTCGGATTGGCCTTCTGCGAATCCTCAGGACCATGCCTAATAAGATTTGATGGAAACGATGAAGAGTTGAAGAAGATAGCTGTGAAGAATGCTGAAAAACTATCTGCAGGCCACTGCTTCATAATAGTTATGAGAAATGCTTATCCAATAAACGTTTTAGACCGAATAAAAACTACACCAGAAGTTGTCTCACTATTCTGTGCAACAGCAAATCCAGTTCAAGTGATAGTTGTTGAAACTGAGCAGGGAAGAGGAATTCTAGGCGTTATAGATGGAAGGAGAAGTAGAGGAGTGGAAGGAGAAGAGGAGGTTAAAGAGAGAGTTAAATTTCTGAGAAATATAGGATATAAGAAAGGTTAATTGAGAACATCCAGCACCTTCTTCAATTCAATATATGTTTCCCTTAAATGCTGCGAAATCACTTTCACATCGGATAAAACTGGCATGAAATTGGTGTCACCCCTCCACCTTGGAACCACATGGAAATGCAGATGCTCACATCCAGCTCCAGCATCTCTACCAATATTTAAACCTATATTAAAGCCGTCTGGACTATAAATAGATCTCAAAGCATCTATAGCCAAACAGATGAATTTGAAGATTTCAGATCGCTCCTCATCTTTCAAATCATTTGGAAATACTACATGTCTATATGGCGCTATCATTAAATGACCATTATTATAGGGGTAGCGGTTCAAAATAATAAAGCAATATTCACCTCTCTTCAAAATATAATATTCCTCATCTCTATTCAACTTCGGATATTTGCAGAGAAAACATTCAATCCCCTTTTCATGAGCAGTCCGCACATAGCTTAATCTCCACGGAGCCCAAAGCTGCTTCAAATCATCCACCAACTAAATAAAAGGGTGGAGGCTAATAAAATATTTGAGCTTAAAAGGGCTGAGTGGAATGGTGAAAGTTTCCCCTACACTTATAAATAGACATTTAAAGGAGGAAAAATTGAGGAGAGCCTATAGAATATTAGAGGAGGATGCGGAGATCCAGACGTTGCTGAAGATGAGCAATATAATGGCTGTAACGAGATTGAAGTATAATGATCACGGCCCCATCCACTCCAAAATTACGGCTGGAGCAGCATTGGAAATATTGGAAATAATAAGTGGCAGGAGAACGCCTTCAGCAATTATAGATCACGGATTCACCTATGAAGATTCAAAGATAATAACGTTGATGGGTGCATATTTACATGACATAGGAAACGCCGTGCACAGGGCAGATCACCATATACATGGATGCATACTCATGAATGGAAAACTAGATGAAATATTGAATGAAATATATGGAGAGGAGGAGAAGAGAATAAGGGTGAAATGTGAAATTTTACATTGCATATATTCCCATGACGAAAATGTACAATGTTTAAGTTTAGAGGCTGGAATAGTTAAGGTAGCTGATGGAACAGATATGGCTGAAGGAAGAGCGAGAATTCCATACGATCTTGGAAAACGAGATATACATTCAATCTCAGCATTAGCGATTAGAAGAGTTGAAATAGAGAGAGGACTGATTAAACCGATAAGAATTACTGTAACTATGGAGAATCCTGCAGGAATATTTCAAGTTCAAAATGTACTTCAAAAAAAGATAGCTACGTCAGGATTGGAGGATGAAATAGAAATAGTGACGATGGAAGTTGAAGAGTAAACTTTTCTATTAAAATTAGATTCTGCTAATATTGGATTCTTCCTCCAGCTTCAAGATCATCTAACGAATTGAACATAACTCTAAACCTTAAAATAGCTTTCCATCTTTCAGCCGCTCCAAAAGTTTAGAATTGAACAGGATGCAACCATATTTAAAACTTAAAATGTAATATTTGGATGGATACATAATCCAGCAATTTAGGTCTGATGAGAAGACTTTTAGATCCAACTCTCCAAAACAATATTTACATGAATATCAGGGAAATTAAAATAATTTCCGAATCGTTCAGCTCCAATATATCTATAATAATGATTATACGTTGATTATTTACCTTAAAACTCTCAATTATTCATGATAATTAACATTTTAGAAGCGAAATGTAAATCTCCATCTTCCAATTACCTGCAACATATGTAAAATTTCAAATAATACTGTACAAACAATAATTTATACATCTTCAAAGCAAAATAATATAAAAAAGGTGGAAGGGAATGTATGAAAAAATAAGAGTGATATTTGCAACCATCGAGAGATATATAAGATTGGATTTAAAGTATAAATTTCAATTTCTAATAGATTCGCTTATAATTGCAGGAAACTTTCTTGGATTTGGAATCATGGGATTCTATCTCCAAGCAAGGGGAAGCACCCTCCCCCCAGAATATACATTTGAAAAGTTCATGCTTGTCGGAACATATTTTTGGACTATGCTTACAAAGATTTATGATGATTGTACGAAGGTTTTAATGGAGGAGGCTAATAGAG
This sequence comes from Thermoproteota archaeon, assembly GCA_003649185.1. Lineage (GTDB taxonomy): Archaea > Thermoproteota > Methanomethylicia > Culexarchaeales > B10-G16 > Culexmicrobium_B > Culexmicrobium_B thermophilum. The sequence goes on from QMRB01000001.1 coordinate 66,690, forward strand.
GAACATTGACACTTCTAATAGAAAACAATGTAACTATACCGGTAATATTGATTGGAAGAGCTATAGCATCAACATTGAAATATGGGTTGATAGCATCCATATTTGGAATACCAGCATTATATTTGATAGATGCCTTAAAAATGAACTTTAAATATTTACCATTAGCACTTCTAAGCTTTACATGTTCATGGCTCTTCATCATAGGGCTTTCAGCCCTACTACTATCCATAATATTGATATTTAAAAGGGTGGGGATGCTCACAGTATCCATAATGGAGATTCTAATGTTCGCCATAGGATTCTACTTTCCCGTTGAATTATTGCCGAAAGAGATATGGCCCATTCTAGGTGCAATACCATTCACCATAGGATTACAATTCTTCAGAGATTTAATGATAATAGGGGAGCCGAGACCCATGATAAATGGAGTTTACAGTTCTATAAATATGGGTATAATGAAAATGTTTATTGGAAGCCTGGTTTTCAGCATGATAACATTCACTTTAATGTATATTATAATGAAGAAGGCGCAGAGATGGGGAACAATAGAACAGTATTGAGGTGGAATAATGGAAGCTATAATAGCTGAAAATGTAACGAAGAAATTTAAATCGAGCATACTGGGGAAAAAGATAACAGCACTTAAAAATGTTTCATTCCAACTTGACGAACATGAACATTTAGCAGTGATGGGGCCAAGTCCATCGGGAAAAACAACCCTACTTAAAACTATAGCTGGAATATACCTTCCAGATGAGGGAGATATAAGAGTTTATGGGAAAAGTGTGAGAAGAAAGACGGAAGAGGTAAGAAAAATAACATATTATATCACTCCCCAAATACAGTTAAACAAAAAGTTAACCGTGAAGGAAAATTTAAAATATTTCACAAAGGTTGCGGGCAGAGAGCTAACAGAAGAGATTATCCAACTATTAGAGACTGCTGAAATAAACGATGAAGTAATGGATAAAAGATTGGAAACCCTCTCAGAAACCCAAACCATAACTTTAAAGCTTGCAATAGGACTCATAAAGAAACCAAGAATACTTTTAATGGACAATATATTTAGCAGTTTGGAACCTAAAATAAAGGAGACATTTACAGAGACCATAGAGAAACTTAGAGAGGAAATAACGCTTATAATGGTGGATCAGGACATGGAAACCCTCAGCAAACTATGCAGAAAAACGTTAATATTGAATCATAGGGGGGAGATGATAATGATGGGATCTGTGGAGCAGCTTCTAAAAAACTATCCATATAAATATGATGTAGAAGTCACCTTGAAAAATTCAAGTATAAAAGAGAAAATAAGAAGACTTGGATATCCAACCCAGACAATAGGGGATTTAATGAGAATATACATTAAAAGTGAAAATGAAATCTTAGAGTTAACATCGAAACTTCTCAAAATGAAAGAACATATATTGAAATTCGAGATCTCTGGAATAGACATGGAGGATATATATTACTGGATTATAAACAAATAGAAAAGAATATAAATATCGGCTAAAACTCGAAGTGTGAAGGGAAAATTCAATTCTGGGGGATCATATATTTGACTAAAAAATGCACCCCAACATGTCCATATTTTAAATGTGCAAAAAGAGCATTAATAAAGAGAGGTAGAAAATATGGAAGAAACAGTAGAGGCATAATAGCACTATGCGCATGGGCAAACGATCTATGCCAAGGAGCCAAATGCACCTTCGCATACTGTCAGAAAAGAGCTCTACTACCAGATGGAACATGCGGACTCGAACAGAGAAAGAGAAGGGAAAAGATAAGAAGCATAGAGGAGGAAGCTGAAAAAGAGGAGTTAAAAGTGAAATTAAAGGGAAAAGCATTGAGAAAATTGAAGGATTGGGAGCTTAACTAAGATTTGATCTTGAAAATCCTCTGATAATAACCGGAATATAAGGCGGCAGCAGGATTATGGCCGGTAACCCTATCCTTAGCGATCAAAGTGACGACAGGAGCCTTAGAATACCTATAAAATAACGAGTCATGTCCAACACAAAGCCCTAAAACAACGTTCAAATCAGTCTTCAAAGCATTCAAAACCATAGCCTGACCGATAGGATTACAAATAGCTTCAAAAACACCTTTTCTAAGAGTATACTCCCTGGGAACACCAATATCCAACTTATTCAAAGAACCAACCTTACAGCAAACAGAATAAACTTTGAAACCAGCATTCTCAAAAGCCTGAGAAGCATAATAGGCTTCCCTTCTCAAACCAATACAGAAAGCAATCCCAATACATTTAACATTCAACCGCTTAGAATACTCAATTATCTCTTTAAGCCTAGGCCAACGCATATAACCTGCAGCCTCAATTATAGAAGCATTAACAGCAAGCCTCCTAGAAACTTCATTCTCCAAAAACTCCCTCTTCGACTCCTCCACAACATTTCCTAGAACTCTCATAGGACAGAAACTTGGAAGATGCTCAAAGTCACCCCTATAGCAAGCCATAACGGTACAATATGCACATCTACCAGTCTCCAAGGAACCGGTCAACAAAACCACCAAAAATAATTATAATAAAAAACTTAAAAAGTTTAAGATGAAATGAAAAGAATAGGAATAATAATACCATCATCAAACACCACAATGGAAACAGAATTCCAAAAATTAAAACCACCAAACATAACAATACACACAGCAAGAATAAGATTAAGAGAAGTAACTGTAAAAGCACTGGAAGAAATGGAGAAAGAAATGATATATGAAGCATGGAAACTTAAAGATGCAGATGTAAACCTAATAATCTATGGATGCACAACAGGAAGCCTAATAAAAGGAAAAGAGCATGGCATAAAGATAGAGGAAAAAATCTTAAAGGCTACAGGAATACCGGCAATAGCAACATCAAACGCAGTAATAAGAACATTAAAACAATTGAACATGAAAGAAATCATGGTTGCAACACCATACATAAAAGAATTAAATAAATTGGAAAGAAAATTCCTAGAAGAAAACGAAATAAAAGTAAAGAAAATAATAGGAATGAACATCAAAGACAACCTGAAAATAGGAAGAATAAAACCGGAAGAAACAATGAAATTCATAATGAAAAACCTAATTAAAGAAATAGATGGAATCTTCATAAGCTGCACAAACCTCAAAACAATAGAAATAATAGAAGAGTTGGAGAAACGAATAGGAAAACCAGTAATATCAAGCAATACAGCAACATTCCAAAACGCCATAAAAAGATTGATGAAAAGCAGAAATCATATGAAAAACGGAATCTGTTAAAGAAATAATTATACCACAGTAATAATGCTTTATTAAAACATTAAGATAAATAAGCAAGATTTAAGAATAAACCTTCACAAAAAGGATAAACCTTATATTTAAATGGAAAGCTAAGATTCTGTTAGGTGTCGTTTTCATGAGTAGGATAAACAAGAAAGGTATTTCACCAGTAATTGCAACAGTCATTATAGTCTCCGTTGCCATAGCAATAGCAGTTGCAGTAGCATTCTGGATGACAGGTATAACAGGATTATTCACAAGATATGAAAAGGTAGAAGTCACAAATGCATATGCAGATTGGAACTCATCCGGCAGATTCTGGGTGATAGTAATGCAACTACGTAATTCAGGCAGTGACGATGCAACAATAGATGAAATATTCATAAATGGAAGACCGCATAACTCAATAACAAACTTAACAGATAA
>QMRB01000002.1 GCA_003649185.1 Thermoproteota archaeon
GAGAAGACGCTTTCATATCTAAGAGTTAAATATAGAGCTAAAGAGATAATTCCAACAACATTGGAAGATAAAAGGTTTGGCGGATATACTATCATGACGATGATTTGGGGAATGTCTCTCGACGATATAAAGCCTAAACTGAGAACTAAGAGGCCGCTAACAGAGGAAATTTTGAAGACCTTTAGACTGAGCTAAAATAAATCTTCCCAATTTTTCTCCAATAAGAATGAAATAGAAAAACTAATTAAATTACTATGCATTTTAAATTTTAGACCTGCAGCTGAGGGGGATGGGCTGTGGGTGGAAGGCAAAAAACATTTCTCATAATGGAACGCCCCCAAATTCGGGTAAGGAGAAAAATCGGTAGAAGAGCAGAACCCAAGGAGAAAAAAATTAGAGAGATAGAGTTGAATGAAGACAGGATAAAGGAGATAAAGGAAACTGTGAGAAAGATGAAGTGTATAACTCCTGCTGAAATATCAATAAAATTTGATCTAAGATTGAGCATTGTTAAAGACCTTCTAGAGGAAATGGAGAAGGCTGGAGAGATTATAAGGATTTCGAAGAATAGAAGAATTATAATATATAAGCCTTCAGTAAAGCAGGAGACATAAGAAGATTAATACAGAAAACACTATAACAATTAAAACGATAACCATGTTTGAAAAGGGAGAGATAGATGAAAATTATGTTAGAGTTGAAAGAGATGAACTCTTCAAATTCATAGTTAATGTAATGGTTAAACTTGGAGTAAATAGAAGAGATGCAAAGATCTTTGCAGACAACCTTGTAACAGCAGACTTGAGAGGCGTTGAAAGCCACGGAGTTCAGAGGCTTAAAAGATACGTTAACGGAATATTGAGTGGCGGAGTGAATGTAAAGTCTAAAATCAGGATTGTAAGGGAGGGAGAAACATATGCCCTTTTAGATGGAGATAGAGGATTAGGTCAAATCATAGGTTTTAAGGCTATGAAGATCGCTATAAATAAGGCTAGAGATCATGGTTTAGGATTCGTCTTAGTTAAAAATAGCAATCATTATGGAATTGCAGGCTACTATGCATTAATTGCAGCCAAGGAGGAGATGATAGGTATAAGTATGACAAATTCTAGGCCGCTTGTAGCTCCAACCAACAGTATAGATAGATTTTTAGGTACAAATCCCATAGCATTTGCTGCGCCAACTAATAGTCGACCATTCCTATTGGATATGGCTACCAGCATAGTTCCCATAGGAAAACTTGAAGTTTACAGAAGGAAAGAAAGGAAGATTCCAAGAGGATGGGCAATAGATTCAAATGGAAATTTAACTGATAATCCTGAAGATGTCTTCAATGGCGGCGCATTACTGCCACTGGGAGGGCTAGGAGAAATACTGGGAGGCCATAAAGGTTACGGTTTAAGCCTCATGATAGATATAATTACTGGGATACTTAGCGGAGGCGTATGGAGCAGATATGTGAAGAATACGGAGCATAGAGATAGCAATGTTTCACATCTCTTCACAGCTATAAATATTGAAGCATTTATGCCGCTGAAAGATTTTAAGAAGAGAATGGATGAAATGATAGCTGAAATTAAGAAGTTAAGGAGACATAGCAAATTTAACGAAATCTGGATACACGGTGAGAAAGGATTTTTAACGGAGGAGACTAGACTTAAAATAGGCATTCCAATCTATAGAAAAGTTTTATGTGAATTGAATATCATAGCGGATCAATTAAGAATAGATAGGCTTAAGGTTAAATGAAATCTGACAGCTTTCTTCTCCTCTTAACTTTCGGAAGCCTATCTGTAGCATTTAAAACTCCAACTGGAGAATACTCAACAAAACCCAGTTCTAAAAGTCTTCTCAAAATTCTTTCAGGTTCAGAGACTCCGATAAGCTTTAAATCATTAATGAACCTTATTATCCCAACACTCCAATAATTATTTAAATATTCTACAGCCTTTACCAAATCATCATTTAACCCTTCAACTTTGGAATCTGACTTTTCATGTTCAACTTGATGTGTACGATCTTTATTCTTATATGTTTCTTTTCTTTCAACACTATAATTTCTTTTTATTTTAACTGCCGATATCCTTTTTGGAACTGGAAATGCCACCATGATGTTTTGAGGTTGATGGAAGCCTTCTTCAACACTTAACTTTCCAGCCTCAATTAGATCGTTGAGAACTATGCTCAACGTTAAACTTCCAATTCCATGTTTTTCAGCCCATTCTAGAAGATCATTAAATGAAACTGTACCCTTAGAATATATGAAACTGTAAATTAAACTGAGAATCTTTGAATATGCATCCTTCGACTCTGCCAAAATACTCACCCAAACTACAACAAATTATTTGACGATGAAACCCTATAAATTATTATGAAATGCCGAGGAGACTGATTGAAAAGGAAAGGAAAACAGGCTACATGTATTTCAATGCTAAAAAAATTAGAAGTAATATGAGGCTTGAAGAGATACTTGACGTAGTTTTCACAAGGGCGGAAGAGTATAAGAGAACTGCCAGAGCGATTTTGGAGGGGATAAAAGATATTGCAAATACCCTGAATCGTAGAACTCTATGGATAGATGACTCTGAAATGTCAAACCTCATAAGGGAGAGAATTGGTTGGAAGAGAAGAAGCTTAGCTTATAGAGTTTTATCCGAATTTCTAATACCAATGGGATTTATAGATTATAGACCTGATGAGGGCAGATATATTATTAGCAGAGCCTTTCAAAATGCTCTGGTAAGATTAGGATCATCATATGGAAGATGGGTGAGAAGTTGAATATAGAAATGCAAAGACTCCTATATGCTAAACCCAGCTTCACAGTTGTGGCGATGCCTGACTTTTTCATAGACCATTTTATAGAAACAGATATGACAATAGAAGACGTGGCAAGAGAATTTTATGCGGTAGCTGAGAGGGGAGGAGGAAACATCTTCAAAAATACGCAACATATTCGGAGAGGGGGATGTGCCGCAAATTTTTCAGCAGCATTGGGAAAGCTAAATGTGAATGTAAAGCTAATTACATTGGCAAATAAGCTTGGAATGAACATTTTAATGAGAGAATGTGAGGGAGTTGATTTATCGCATGTTAAAATCGTGAAAGATCAAGCAATAACCACTATAATAGAAACTAAAAGGAAAGGTAGAAGGATAAATATAATGTTGAGCTTTCCAAGCATTCTATCTAAATTCACCACGAAAAATCTTGAGGAGGAAGATTGGGAGACAATTTTAAAATCCGATTTCACATGCATATTCAGCTGGAATATAAATTTGAGAGGGAATGAATTGGTGAGGGAAATCTTTCAAAGAGTGAAAAATTGTGGAAGGGGAAGAACATATTTGGATCTAGGAGACCCATCAAATAGAATTGAAGAGTTAAAAGATCTGATAAAGATTCTGGAGAAAGAAGAATTTGTAGATGCCTTAAGTCTGAATGAAAATGAGCTGAGAAGAGTATATGAGCAGATATTCAACTTTAAAGGTGAAAAAGATTTTGAAACAATGATCGTAGAATTATCTGAAAAATTGAATCCAAGACTGGATATCCATACACCGGAATATTCTGCAACAGCTAAAGATGGAGAAATAACTTTAAAACCAACTTTCAAAGTGAAAGTTCACCATACAACTGGAGCTGGAGATTCGTGGAATGCGGGAAATATATTTGGATGGGGGTTATCATTAAGCGATGAAGAAAGATTGGAGATAGCCAACTCTGTGGCAGCATACTACATTTCAAATCCATATATGAAGCATCCGAGCAGAATTGAACTAATAGAATTTCTTAAAAAGCAAGGTTGAAGGAAGCCTCTGTAATTTTATTTCATAAGGCAATGCATCATCAAAACATTTAAAAAACTTCATTAACTAAATATAGATATAACAATTGAAAAGGTGAGGTTAATGGCTAAATGTCCAAAATGTGGAACAAATGTTGAGAATCCGGTTAAGACATGGGTGCTTGCACCGAAGGGAAGGAGAGCTGTCACAATAGGATTATTTAAATGTCCAGTTTGCGGAGCATACTTCAGGGCTGGAATAAAGTGAGCAGTTGAAACATTACAACAAAAATAAAATATTTTTTAACTATTTTATATGAAACGAAAAAATTTAAGTTAAAATTATTCACTGAGCATTATTGGATTGATCCAAGCCTTACCTCCATCTGAGGATTCCAATTCTATTCGAAGAAAAACCTCAAAATTGTCAAGTGGACAGGAGATTTCTGTAATAGTGTTTCCCTCAGCATTAAATCTGAAACCTAAACCGTTTCGCGAAATAAATGAAATAGATGTTACAGGAGAACATTTAACGTAGATCTCTTCATCATTAAACTTGATATCAAAGAATTCAGGTCCCGTACTGGAATAGAAGAGTCCTCTTCTAATAGAGTTCATTATTGAATCCTCACTAAGAGAAGGCGCCTTAACCATTATCCATGCACCGCAAGCATCCATCGGCAACTTATCCTTATACCAGTGTGCATCATCAACTGCAAATCCTAACACGTAATGTTTTCTAGAGAGTAAGTCGTCCCAGTGAACTGTTGAGAAACCCTTAGAAACAGAGTAATGGCAATGTGTATTATAAATTTCTATTCCCAAGTAACCTCTAATCTTTAACAAATCATGCACAGTCAATGAAGACCAGTAGGGATGAGCAATTAAAGCTTCACCACCCTCCCTTAAAATTTCGTTGATACATTTCTGGGGATCTCTATATTCAATTTTATTTTTAACATTCAATCCAATAATATGATATTTGGTGTCGATTTCAGAGCTGGGAACATCAAGTTCAATTCCTTTGAAAACGAGGAAATTTCCTGTAAAACTTTTTGACAGATCTCTAATCGGAGTTACATCTCGATGATCAGTTATAAAGAGAAAATCATATCCATAAGCCTTGTATAGTTTACAGACATCTAGAGGGGATAAGCTTCCATCGGACTGGGTTGTATGAGCATGTAGATTACCCTTAAACCATTCACCTTCCATCTCAAAAGGGTTGGGAAAATACTTTGAAACCATGAGTTAAAAGAAAACATAAAAATATTTAAGACTTATCAGTCGAACATGCCGCTATAGTACGATTGCAGATAAAAATAGGTTTAAAACCTTTCTTCACAAACTTGGATTTAATGAACATGGAAAACATTCATATTAAGTATTGGTTATTCTAGTTATCACCTGTACCGGATGAAGAAGCCCACCTTTAGATTGAAGACAAATTCATTTAGAGTAGTCTTCTATTTTCCAGAATTCGTCTGGTGTAACATCCATCTTCTTCGAGGTTATTAGATTATAGGGGCACACTTTTATGCATGTAGAGCAGTCTATTCCATTTTCACACCAGTATAGATAGCATTTTTCTACATCTACATACCATTTCAATGCTCCAGGATTATTTGACTTGCATTTAATTTGGAAACTTGGTTCGTCTTCCATGGAGATGGCTCCTGCCTCACAATTTTCCGCGCAAAGTTTACACTTTCTACAGAAATCTTTCACACCGAATTCTATAGGTTTATCCACTTCTAATGGCATGTCTGTAAATATTTTGCATAGTCTTACTCTAGGCCCATACTCCGGTGTTATTAGAAGACCATTTCTTCCAAGCTCTCCCAATCCTGCATCTATAGCTAATGGTATACTTAGGGCAGTGTCATTTCCACATTGAATAGCATTATAACCGAGATTTCTTATAAATTCACCCATACATGCAAGTAGGAAAGCCATTTTGGAATAGCCTACTCCTGTTGCGGCAGCTGCAATTGGGGATGGCGAGGTAGCTATCCCCTCAGGATCCATTTCTATTGCCATGACAATTGCATATTTATATTGCTCTGGGAGTTCCACTTCTTCATAAAGCCAATCTCTATTTAATCTGCAGATGCCTATCAAGTCGGCTCCAAAAAATTTTGCAGCACGCTTCAATATTAGGCTCATTTTATGCGGATCATCTACATTTTGCTTTATACGGGACCAATCTATACTTATGCTTGCTGCAGGTTCACGATACAATTTGATTCTATTCCAAGAAAAGCCTCCTTTGAAGGCGTCATGCACTATCCATGATGCATAGGCTAGGGCGAAATCGATCCGCGAATATCCGGGTTTTCTCTCTTTAATTATTTCTAGGGTTCGCTCATTATATAGTCGTCTATATCCTTTCCACGACTTATCCCACATCACCCTTTCAAAAAGCACATCTTTATATTTGAATCTTTTAAGTCTACTTTTATCCACTATGTATGGCGGCTTCTCAATTCTTCTAACTTGGATTTTAAGAGATGTCTCCATGGAAAGCATCCTCCGATCACTTTAACGTTTCAAATAGCTAATTCTTAAATTTATATTTTAATATATTATTATATTGTTAGATAGTGTAATGGCTATTTGAAGATTTCCTTACACTTTATGATATCTATTACGCTCTATGAATAAGTCGATCTTTCCATTTTCTCCAATCATGAATTCCACCGGTTGCCTTACACCATTAGACCATATGTAGAATCTGTTCGTCTTTAAATCGTCATCTTCAGGGATAAGTGGAACGGTAACTTCGCCGAAAGGCGACTTCTGAATAAGATATAGCAGTCCACCTCTATTTACTACGTCAACTTTGCTCAACCCTCTATATGATTCATATCTACCTGTTAAGAGCTCCATTTTCCTCATTATTTTTATTAAGGGTAAATCGCTCTCAGGTTTTTTACCCATCAATATTGCAAAGATTGCTTGAGCTAAAGCTTCATATGGAAAGCCTACAATATTTGAAGCCATTGCAACGCCAATTCTACGTGAAGGTATAAAGCCTAGGAAGGCTGTTGAGACGAGAATTGAACCTCCATGTACAACCATCTTCTCGCCGAAGAAGTCTTCAATGATTCTCCATCCATAACCATATCCACATCTACCGAAATGTCTTCGCGGAAGCTCCACATATATATTTCTCATACTCTTAATAAGGTCGGAACCTAATATTCTCATATCATCGAATACTCCATCGTTAACATTCATTTTAATGTAATTTGCCAATTCCATTACTGAGCTGATTAGACCTCCAGCTGCAGCAATAAATGAGAATTCAGGATTCAATTTTACTTCCGGATAGGGAAAATCTGTTGCTATAAGTTTTCCATTCTTTCCCCGTCTATAAGGTGTTATTCTATCAGGATCTTTTTCAAACTCTTCCTTAGAAAAAGTAGATCTATACATTTTTATGGGTTTCAAAATGTTCTTATCGACATATTCATGGAAACTGATTCCACTAACCTTCTGTATTATGTGTCCAAGCATCCTGTAGCCAGCATTAAGATAGAAGAATCTTATCCCCGGTTTGCAGACTACTTCGCTTCCAGCATTATTTATGTGCCTATAGAAATCTTCGGTGCTGCTGAAAGGTATACCTATATTTAATCCTATGCCTCTAAGAAGAGCTATAGTGGATGTTCCTAGAGATGGTATTCCAGATGAATGGGTGAGCAGATGATGTATAGTTATAGGAGCATCTTCAAATCCCAATTTTAATGGAATATACTTGTTGGCAGGATCATCTAGACTTATTAAACCCTTCTCAACCAATTGAAGAATACCGATAGCTACAAAAGATTTGGTAATTGAGCCAACACCATATAGAGTGTTCGGCGTTGCGGGAAGGTTTAGCTCAACATTTCTAGCGCCGAAACCCTCAGCAAAAATCACATTGTCATCTTCAACAACAGCTATGCTGAACCCTGGAATTTTATATTTACTCATCCAACTTGGAACTTTATCCAAGATAAAGGACTCAAGTTTCTCATGGACATTCAAGGTTTCACCCCAATGAAGTATCTAAAAATATTAGATTTAATCTAGCCATTAAATGTTACTTATATCGACTATAAACTGGTAATATATTATTTCAAATTAAAGGAAAATTGATAGATTATTATTATAAAAAGTGAGAATTTAAGCTGCGAACACTGCGTTAGCCATTCTAATACTCCTTCAACTTCTCCAGTAAGAATTGCCTTCGATCTCTTTTACTCAGCTTAGATAACTCCGATTCATATTTTTCCCCTAAAAGTTTAACTTTACAATAAGTATATAGTGCATCATACATTATTGCAGCTTTTTGAAGAGCCTAAAATCATCTTTAGAAGAATATCGAACACCAGTCATAAGACGATCTAATCCCACACCTTCAGGTGCAACTTCCGTTTCACCTGTATCTGCAGTATGAACGATTTTCGCCAACTCCAGCAATGCAGGATCACTTAAACCATACTCTTCAATTATAACTTCGAAGCTGCAGTTACCATTTCTATGGCCCAGTTTAACACCTTTAGCATCGAAAGGTGTTGCATCGGTTTCCTTAACAACTTCGTCGATCTTCTCAGGAGATACAAATATGAATTCTGCATCAGAATCTATGAATCTTTTTATTAGCTAGGGACAGGCGGTTCTATCTACATGAACAAATTCCCGTGCAACCCACTTCAAATTATCATCAAAGAACTATTATAATCGGTATGGAGAAATAAAGAGTATCATTTAATAGTAGAAAATTTGGAATATATAATATTAATTGTATTTCTAACTATTAATTAAAGATTACCTATGCAAAACCATCAAGTAATTATTATTGGTCATTTCAACCTAACATTATAGAAGACCAAAATCCAAGAGCATACGAGAAGATTAACAAGGATTACATGGATAAATTTTCCAGTTATAATTCTGACTTAGGTTCCTCTTCCTCTTCTTCTAGAAATTCTTCCCACTCCCATTCTTCATCTAAATCTTCAAATTCATCCAAATCTTCTTCCCAATCCTCCCACTCATCCTCCAGCTCATTAAACCATTCATCCTCTTCTTTTTCAACATTCGCCTCCTCTTTTTTCCGAACCCATTCAAGCTTCCTTCTTTTGAACAAAATTACCACCAAGAAAAACCGACTCAATTTAAAATTTAAATTTTATGTTCAAGTTCAAGATAATCGAAATAAATTAACATTATAAAATGACATACTCTTTAACTCTTTGAGGGGGAGAAAAGTTTTAATACAATTTACATTTCCATAGAAGCCTTAGAAATAGAAAGTATGAGGGCAGTATAATTTTGGTGGCCAAAGATACCCAATTCAACTGTAACAGGTATAACTTGGATGGCAATGTCACTAATTATTTACGTAAAGTTCATCTCTTAACAAGTAAAAGCGGAATATGAATCTAAATCTAAAAATAACTATCCAAAAACACATTATTAGAGACTATTTATTTTTAGTTATCGTGAGATAATAGATGACTAGGAGGATTACTATTGAAATTGCAATTAAAATTACTCCAAGAAATTGTGTTAAAGGTGAAAATGAAGGTAATTTAAAGCCGCTTTCCACAACTTTAAATTTAATATAAAATTCTTTGAAGACTTCATTTGGATTAAGATTTCTAACAGGTCCATTTGTAATTTCTATCCATGAGCCTGATCTTTTACTCTGAAGTTCAGACGGCATTTTAGCTTCAACTATGACAAATTTCGAATTATATGGAGCATGTAAAATTATGTCGATTAATGAGAAAAATGATTTACTATTAATTCTTAATGGTCCGGTGAAGTTGAAAAGAGATAAAAGGTCTAAAACATATGTGTTTCCAACTTTGAAATTAAAATATGGAAAGTGTCTATAGAAAGTCAGCTTGTATCTTATTAGACCCGCTTCATCCCTGGAAATTTCAAATCTCAATTCTGTACATTTTTCTATGTTATCGCCATTTATGAGATCTAAAAAGCCGCAATTATCTTTTGATTTTATAAATAAATTTTTTACTTTTTCAAAGCTTATTCCATTCAAAATGTAATGGTACTCTTTATAATTATAGATCTTTCCACTTAATGGTGAAGCAAATGAGGTTTGTTTCTTCTCTAATAATGTTTTATGACCATTAATTGTTGAAATCCATTTTTCACTAAGTTTATCAGCATACATGTCTGCTTCCTCGCTACTTATAATATTTAGATTATAAGAAATGAATAGATGTGCAACTGGATTAGTTCTCTTAACTCTTATTTCAGATATTTCAAGACCAACGCTTACATCTGATGTATTGAAAAACGAGCTCTTAACCAAGGATTCGACCCAAACACTTATACTGCCATTGGCGTAAACCTCAACATGAATTTCTTCATAATATAAGAAACGTTTGTCTATGTTTATTTTATCTAAAGTTTTACAAATCACATTATTTGCATTGTGAGATAAAAAGGACGATGATAAGATAAGTATAACTATTCCAAGGTTAAATTTGTCTAATGTTCGCATCTTCATCAAGCTAGTTAATAGGGGAAAATTTATATATATATTACTCTTTTATCATTGGAGAGTCTAAAATGAAGAAATTTAAAAAGCTATTTTATATTTACCTTATGTTTATTCTAATATCTATAATTTGCTTAATAACTGTTAAATGCAGCAATATAGTAAAACCTGAGGAAAAGACTATTGACCTTAACCTACTTCTCTATCATGGGGAAAGTTCCTATGAAAATTATACCATGCATAAGTTACAACCTTACGATCCAAGCTATTTTATTATTGAACTAATATATTCCCCAGATCAAGTTAATCTTTGGATTAGATACAAGAGTTTATATGACGGCAAGCTTAAACCTATCGATCTTTATAGGGATGGCTGGGGTAGCGGTGAGTATTATATATTTCCTGATGCTGCCACATATTTAGACATAACATACTATGATACTCAGCCAGACTACGGTCCTGTACAATACTTAGGGGAATGCTGGATTCCATCTGGCTGGGGAACTTAACAATATAACGATAGACTTAAAGTTTCTTACTTTGAAGCGAGCATTGGACTTAAATTTAGTGATAGATTCTAGAAGAGTGTTTCAAATATATTCTGAATAGGCAGCGTAACTGGGATTTAGACGTTTATACATAAAGCGATGGGCAGGTATTCTTAGATTTTTGTATAACTTATCGATGTCATAATATTGCTTTAAGAACCCATATGAACACCTTTATCTCTCTAAGAGAAAATGATATCCATAATCGTCTCCTATTCTTTTTCGCTTCTATTTGTTTCTTTCTCTTAGTTAATTATGTGATGGTGATCACTTCTTTCTCTAGAATTACAAAGGTGTGTTCAGCTTGGGCAACCGGCTGATTATTTACTTCTATCATACAGGGATATTCTGATATGTATCCTTTTTCGACGAGATGATTGAAGGCTCTTTGAAAGTGTGATTTTTTTCTTAGATCTGTGAGCCATCGAGTGGTAAAGGGTAGAGTCTTATATTTTCTCTGTATTTCTAGAAATATTCTTCTGGCGAATCCCATTTTAGGCGGCCTTTTACTTACAAGTCTATATATGTTGCCTCCCCGCCTTCCTATGACTTCGCCTTTTCCTTTCTTTGTGGTTGCGAATGGTTCTATTGCGTAGGCATTTCCCGGTGTTAACCTTGTAAACATGTTTCTTATTGATCTTACATTTGGAATTATGAATCCAGTGTGTAATTTATACTGTTTTAGTTGGTGTCCTGCAAGGTTGACTATGGGTTTAAATCCATAATATTTTATGGTTCTTTCAATTATTGAACTTATTTTTGAAACTCTTATATTGGGTTCTAACTCTCTCTCTACGTTTGCGAGAGCCTCGTTTACAGCCGTTATAAGTTCATCTTCTTCTGATGAAACATTTACAGTTATAGCGGTATCTGCTATAAAGCCGTTGCTATGTGCTCCTAGATCGATTTTAACAAGTGAATTATCCGGTATCAGTCTGTTTGAATTTGCTGGAGGAGTATAGTGGGCTGCAATTTCATTTATGCAGATGTTGCATGGAAATGCAGGTTTACAGCCCGACCTTACTATAAGGCTTTCAACTTCTTCACAGATAGTTTTCAATTTAACATCTTTTTTAACTAGTCTTTCAATCCATTTTTTAGCCTTTTTTACGGATTCACCTGCCTTTAAATATGATTTTAAGGTTTCTTCTTCAATCAATTCCACCACTTAGAAGTATAGGTAATACTTACTTGATATATTAAGCTGGACATGATTTATATCGTTTATGCAATTTGGCAAGACAGCTTTAATCATATCAATTATATTATGGATTCTAAAAATGGGGGTAAAATTTATTTGAAGATGTTCGGTCTAATGTTGAGATAGTATGCGATATTGGCCTTCGGATCTATTTTTGGAATTATCTTGCCGTTGCTTGATGTCATGATTGTAGTTACACCGGGGCCGTGGCCTGCGGAAACACAATTGGTATGTACAATTACACCTATGGAAATTGCACCTGTCCTGTAGATTCTTCCATATGAATGATCTGCATTGATTATTGCAACTATGTCGCCAAGCCTTAAAGTGTCGAGACCATATTCCTCAACTATTTTTTCATCGAAAAGTTGGATGTCATAGTCGCCTCTATATGTGTGGTTTCTCCCTAACCCGGATCCCATTATGGCTGCTGGAACTTTATGGGTTACTGGAACCTCTATTTTATCTCCAACTGGAATTATATTCATCTTCTGAAGCAGCATTGGATCTATATTCATCACTTTTATATGTGGATAATCTAGAAGCTTCAATCCTTGTCCAAAAGCCTTTACAAGTATTTTGTCACCGATCACCAGTCTTTCAAGAACTTCTGGTTCAAAATCCACCATTACATGTTCTATTCCTCCATGCTTTCCAGTCACATAGCCTATTGCTCCCTTCGCATCTCCAGTTACAACTTTAGCTTCATTTCCTATACAGGCAAGCGTGTTTAAGGCTAGGTTTGGAGCGTTTGATCTTCCAGGATAATTGGATAAATTTTTTATGCTTACACCAGGCTCCACATGGTCAGCCATCCATCCAACAGCGGGATCTCCAACTCGAACATTATATCTTATACCGCCCACTCCAGGAAAGACTACTAGATCTCCGAAAGCTGTTATTTTATAGGGGGGATCTCCGAAAACAGGGCTTGAAACTTCGCCTATCACTGAAACTTTAACCAGTTTATCTACGTTCATTCTCAAATTCATTTCATCACCATACAGTTCCTATGTAATGATACATATATAGAGTTTCATGTTGGCCATGTTGAACACTTTTAGATCGCCACATTTCACCCCGTCATCGAAGGTAGTTTAAAGTTGAAGTTAAATTTCATCTTATTTTAAGCTATTTTAACTTTAAAACTGGAACGTCACCTATAAAACCTAAATTAACTGTTTCACCTGGCTTAGCTTCAGTAGGTATTATTCTTACACCTGAACATTTAGCTTTCATTTTTAAAATGGAGTATATGTCGACCAGCAGATTGTTTAAATCGGTATTCGACATTTTAGGTAGAGGTATCATATCGAATCCTGCCACACATACAGATGCAAGGGATAGAAGATCATATGCTGTTATCGAGCCTGCCATTCCATAATTCATTAAAAGCTTATCCTCAGCATATGGAAGCATTATTTCATTGAAACCTACACATGATGCAACTTCTCCCCATACATTCTTCAACAGTTCATTCAGCTTTAAAATTGTATAGTGGGTTCCAGGATCATTAAATTTTAAGTTGCCATAGAGTTCTATTAACTTTGCTACGCTTTCATTCATCCATGGAGAAATTGAAATATCTATGCCGAAGCCGTTGAAACCTAGAAGTTTACAAAGATATTTTAAAAGTTCAATTGCCCTTAATGTGCAGTTTTTTATTGTTTCCATTAAACTCTTCGAATTTTTTAAACTTTCAATTATATCGTTAACATAGAGTAAAGCTGCAGCTAAATCCTTTCTCCCTGAAATGGCTGCAGCTGATGGAAAGTATGGAGTGAATATTGGTCTTCCAATTGAGAATGAGACTTTTATGAAGATTTCATATGGAAATTTACTCTTAATTTCCTCTAACAATTTCTTGTAAAGTTTAAGTTCTCTTAACCCTCCATATATCGAAACAAATAGTTTATTATACCTGTAAAGTATATTTGCAACTTCCCCTATCTCGCTTTCACTCTTCAATTTTAAGGGAACCGCATAGAAATCTATCACATCTCCAAGATCTGTAAAGTTTTCAGCTATCTGTTCAAGTTTTGACGTCTCCACTGGATTTACTGCCAACCTTTTACTCCATATTGGAATATTCATTTCATTTTGGCATGATTTGAATGCTTTCTCCAGTATATGCGGATTTTCTGTAAATTCCTTTATGAATTTGGCATCCACCATTAATGTTAATGCTCTAATTCTCATTTTAACCCTTTTAGAATTATATTTCGATTCGCTATTTAATCTATTAGTTTGCAAGTTTATCCATTAATTTTTTAAGTCGTCTCTCAATTTCTTCTAATTCAAGATCACGTTTCTCTCCTCTTTTACCATGCTTCCATATGAAAATTATAATTAATCCGCATGTGAGAATTGAACCTATAATGATGATATATGTTAGGTTGGCTTTGGGCTTCACAGATGGTTGAGAAAAAATTCCCTTATATTCGGGTAGAGAGGATATTAGAAGACTGTTAAATCCAATTTCATATGTTTTGGTTGTAGATGTAAATGCCACATAGGAGGGTTTCACCGCTTTCACTATTTCTATGTTGATCTTCGGCCTATTTTCAGATGTAAATATAATTCTAATATCTCCTATAAGGGGATGCTTAAGAATATTTATAATATTTCTAGATTCAACATCCAGTGTGCTGAATATTGGAATTATCAGTTTTCTCTCGCCGCCTCTAATATCAAGAGAATTTAAATCCCTTATGGGCATCCACATTCCATTAGCCTTATATTCTATTGAAGTTATGTTAGCATTCTCCGAAATCAAAATTATATACAGTAGGTATATTTTTTCATTTTTCGACGTTACACCTGGAAGAAGATCTATGTTTTCCAGTGACCATTCATCCTTGTATAAATGTTTTATATGGATGGCCATGTAATCTTTACCCATATAATTTAACGTGAACCATGCTCTCGGATAATTTTCCCTCATGTAAATGTAATTCGTTAAATCTGCAAGGTTCACCAAGTATTCCAATTGTGCTTCTAAATTTTTCTGGTAGGTTTCAAGGTTTGTCAACAAAATGTCTAATGTTAAACCTACAGGTTGAAATGTTTCCGATGTAATTTGGGTTTGCTGATTTTGTAAAGTTAACTTTAGATTTGCAAAATATCCCGTTATCTGTTCCTTAGCATTCTCTATTGAAGCTTCCATATTGTTTAATGTTTCATTGATATTGGATAATGGATCTTTTAAAGATGGATGGCTCTTTGTGATGTTGTTTATAGCCTCATCATATTCATTTAACGTTCTCTCATATTGGTTTAGCGATTCAATTATTGATTTTTCAATTAAATCTATACTGTTATATGTGTTGCTGATCTCTCCTTTCGAAATGGATGTTAACGGCTGCGCTTCAACATATACTTTTAATGTGGAAATAATTATTTGCATATAGTTCAAATAGTTAATTAGATCTTTCAGTTGGCTTAAATTTCTCATAAGCATTGCAATTTGAGCTTGACTTGAAATAGATGCATATATCGTTACATCTGGAATTTCAGTTTCACCCCATGAACCTAAGCTTAAAACCTTCATGGTAACGTTAAACCATTTAGAATTCATTACAGTTAAAGTATAGCTTGGAGAACCATATTGGGAAGATATTTGTGGACTTAGCAGATCATACATTGAATCATCATAGTTTATTCTAATCTGCAAGTATATTGACGGCTTCATTACATCTCCATTTATGAACAGTTCATCAGCTTCATTTGTAAATTTCATGCATATTGAAATTATATCACCAATATCTGCTTTCACTCTGTATTTTGAGATTCCCCTTATTAATCTTCGAAGTTTACCGTTAACATATATGTATCTTTCAATTTTAAGCGGAAATTGCGCCGTAGTTTTAGCGGTATATTTGAATTTTAGAGATGATTCTGGAGGTACTGTGACATTCCACCATTTCAATAAATATAGGTCTCCTCCAAGTCTAATAATTTCAGGTTTAGGTGTCTTATCGGAGAAAACTAAACTTTCAACTTGTATTTTTTCGCTTATCGAATATAATGTTCCTGTAAATGGTCTTGAAAAATTGTTTTCAGCTTCAATCACCTCTTCTATATAGCTTTCATACATCCGGTTAAAAACATCAAATTTAGCATTCCAAGTGCTTGATCTCTTCACAGTTATATTTATCGGTGTATTAACGGCTATTGATGATGAAAACGAAGTTGAAAATATTAGCAGTACTATGAAAAATGAAAATGCCAGTTTAGATTTCAATTCTCATCGACCTCTCAAGAAGATTCAATTTACGTTTCAATTCAGATTTTAAATTTTCATATTGCTTTTCACTTATCTTTCCTTCAGTTCGCCGTCTTTTTAAAGCTTTGAGATCTGTGAGTAAAAGTTTCAGTTGAGCCTGCAGAATCCTGTTTATCTCGGAATCTGAGAAAGATGCATTGAAGTTGTGGAGGCTCTTCTCGGATCCTTCATAGAGCAATCCGTCGCGAATAAAATATTTTTTCTTTGCAACCATCGCTACAGATGGATCGTGAGTTACTACGATAAATGTTTGACCATAAGTTTCATTGAGCAATTTAACTAGAGCCATCAGTTTGGAGCCGGTAATGGTATCTATTGCTCCAGTAGGTTCATCCATTAATATGAAGGAGGGGTCATTGGCTAAAGCTCTTGCAATAGCTACTCTCTGCTGTTGTCCGCCGCTCAACTGGATTGGGCGGTGATGCGCCCGCTCCTCTAAACCAACTAGACTTAGCAGTTTTAACGCTCGTTCTTCAGCTTCACTTTCACTGTATTTTCCGGTTAAAAGCATCGGCAACATCACATTCTCCAATGCTGTCAGTGTGGTTAGAAGATTATATGCTTGGAATACGAATCCTATTTTTTCTCTTCTAACATGGGCTAATTGGGATTCAGGAAGATCTGTTACATCTAATCCTTCAATTATGATTCTGCCTGAGGAAGGCTTATCCATGGTTCCTATAAGGTTTAGAAGTGTTGTTTTCCCTGAACCTGATGGACCCATAATGGATATAAAGTCTCCTCTATGAACTTTTAATGATATTCCTTTTATAGCTTCAACCGTTATCTCCTCGGTTAAACGATAAATTTTCTTGACATTTATAAGTTCTATTGCAATATCGCTACTCATATCTCAACGCCTCAATGGGTCTTATATTTGCACCTTTCCATGATGGATAGAAGCCGGATAGGAGACCTACACTTATGGAGACTGATAATCCAGCTAAAATATAATCGACCGATATGAGAGGTGTTATGTATATGTTTGTGAGCCTTCCGAAAGCATCTGACATTAGGCGGGATGCTATACTTCCTCCAATAATTCCGAAGATTCCGCCTAGAAAGCTAAGTATTAGAACCTCGCCTAGAAAGATTGAGAGGATGTGGCTCCTGGTGGCTCCTATAGCTTTCAATATACCGATCTCTCTAATTCTATCTCTCACCACTGTCATAATGGTATTCATAACGCTTAGGGCGGCAACTATTAGACTTATAGAAGCAATAGTTAGAAGCGTTACATTGATTATATCTAATATTTCATTTATCTTTGATAAAATTTCCTTTGATGTTGTTATTTTTGCATCTGGAAGCAGCTTTTTAAGATAGTTTATAAATGGGTCGATTTGATCATTCGAAGCAAGTTTTATCACGATCTCTGAGGCATATCCTTCTGCATCGAAGAGTTTTTGAGCCTCCTTAAACTTCATAACCACTAATCCTATGTTTCCAAATGAGAGGCCGGGGTCAAATACTCCTTTAATAGTGAAGTAGTCCTTTTTGCCGCTTGAAAAAGCATATACCTCCACTCTGTCATCTATCTTCAAGTCGCCCTTCGACATTAAACCATTGGAAACCAGAATATATCCTTTATCAGTTTCATTGAGCTTTCCACCTGAAATGAATTGGACTGTAGATAGATAATCGTCTAGCTTACCGGCTGGAATTCCAAGTATGAATACATTTTGGCCGCCCAATAAACCTGATCCAGAAATGGTTGGATATGCATCTGAAACCATATTCATCATTTTAAAGCTCTCAGCCAAGTAATCTGGAACCTCCATCTCCCCTTTACCTCCAAGTCTAACTCCCACACCAAAGTATCTGTTTAATCGATCTTCTATTTGATATCTCATACCACCCATTATCGACATAAGAGCTATTAATGCTGAAATTCCCACGGAGATTCCGAGGATGGTGAGGGCTGCTCTAGTCTTCCTTGTAGACATATCGTTCCATGCAAATTTAAGACAGTATTTTAGAACGCTTATATTTAACATACATTACCACCGCTAGGAAAGATATAGTTATAAGGACGGCTGCCAAAATTATAAATATAGGTTCAAAGTATATTGGGGTTTTAACTTCAACTTTCAATTTCAAAATATTTGATTCAACTCCATAATATTCTTCGCTTTCCAGGAGGACTCCCTTAACTTCTACAATGCTGGCATATGAAGGTATATTTATGCTCACTGGAATTCTAGTTGAGTTAACTTTAATTTCACCTATCGGAGCCCAATCAGCATCTTCACTGAATCTTCCAAAAATTATTATTGTAGAATTGGAAGATGGATGGAAGGATGGAAGAGTTAAAATTAAATTTATTGGTCTATCTCTCTTGACGGGAGATTCTAAATCTGCAGTTAAAATTAGATTTGGAGTGTTCTTTGGAACATTCACTTTTACTATTCTACTTGAAGATGGAAGATATTCTCCGTCGCCATCCCAGGCAGCCTTGAAGAAGTATATGCCTTTCTTTGGCAGAGGCATGGAAAATTGAAAGTAGCCTGTGGTTTCAAGATTTAGGGAAGCTATATTCGTCCAGTTAACTCCATCACTCGACATGTAAATCTTTACTGAAGCTCCTATTCGGGGTGGAATAAGTCGCCCCCAAAGGTTAAGTGCACCCTTACTGAAATTTTCGTAAAGCTCTATTCTGGAGGCTCCTTTAACATCTACAAGTTTAGAGGCTGTTAGAGATGAATTGTATCCAGCAGAATTTAAATATGAAATATATGCTCTTATCAGCCATCCACCCATCTCCTCGAAAACTCCTTTAAAACTTACATTTAGAGAATCACCTGGATTAAGTGTTATTGGAAGTCTGATGATGTTGGGAGTTTTAAAATCAATTCCATCACATTCGAGATGGATTCTCAAGTTTCTAGCTGGAGATACACCTACATTTAAAATATAAACTTGAATAGTGATATCTCCATTTTCATAGGCATCTCCAAATAGAAATATTTTTGCATATAAATCTACAACTGGCGATTTTATATATATGGGGGCACCATCCTGAAAGCTGAATGAATATTTCTTCTCATTTTCATCCCAAATTGAACCTTCAATTTTAATGTTCAATGTATATTCATTTATATTGCCTGGAACAATATCGTTGAAACTTGGATCCGAAAAATTAAGTTTAAAGTTTTCTCTATAGGTTGAACCAGCCCAATATAATGTTTGAAAGGGGAAGACCGTTTTCGAGATCACTGTATTTGAAACATCGATACTTAAAACTTCTATTCTAATTTTCTTAGCTCCACCGAAATCTATAGGGGTTACACTGACATTCACCCAGTTTAAAGTGTCAGCTTCAACTTCAGCCAGATAATGGACATCAACTCTTATAATCGTATCATTCCAATTAAAGGAGAATGTTTTGAGAACTACGTTTTCATTGGCTGCTAGGCTGACTTTATATTGGAAAGGAATTGATGAAAGTGTGAGGATGATGAGTGCTAAAAGAATTTTTGACCTGTAAAACATATGTCGAACCCCGATATATCGATAATCGATTCATTTATATATTTTTCCCCCAGATATGGATTTGAGAAAAATTGCAACCCAGAGGAAATGTGAGAGGAATAATCTTAACGATGCTCATACTATTACTCTTAGCGAGGGGAGAAAGCCACGGATATGACATCATGCAGAAATTGAGAATGATAACCCAAAATAGAATAAGGGCGTCGCCGGGAACAATATATCCGCTGCTGGAACAGTTGAGAAAGAAAGGATATGTTAAAAGTACAGAGAAAAGCCATGGAAAAAGGAAACGTAAAACATATATTTTAACATCTAAGGGAAAACTGCTTCTAAAAAATTACGCAATAGGTATAAAGAACATATTGAATCACATAATAAAACTCATAGATGAAACTATTCCACGAATTGGAAAGGTAAAAGTGGGAGGAGAAATGGAGGAAATGATGAAAAACGAAATGAAAATTCTACTGGAGATCAGGGAGAACATAGATAGAAGAATAATGGAGATCCATAAATTACTCAAAGAACGGGAAGATTGAAATTTCCATGATAAACCTCGAATTCATATTTCCATATCAAATTCAATAAGCATAAAATTCAAAGTCAATTTTATATTAAACTTTTATAGAAGTAGAATGGTTAAATTGATCGACTTAAACGGGATTCTCATTCGCCAATTTGAACCAGCCGACGCTGAAGGCATAATTAAGCTTCATAAACTTGTAGGTTGGCCGATCTCCAATAAAATATTCGACTACTGGTTGAAATATAAAAAATACTCTAAGGTTTTAGTTGCAGTAATTGATGATATAGTTGCTGGTAAAGTGACATTGGATATAGCTTTCCCTCCCTACTCTGAAATAGTTAATCTAGTTATCCATCCTGAATTTAGAAGGAGGGGAATAGGGAGCAGATTAGTTGAAAAATGCTTGGAAATCGCAGAAGACCATAAATGTAACATAGTTTATCTTATGACTGAAATTAATAATGAACCTGCCCTTAAACTATATAAAAAATTCAACTTTCTTCCCATAATTATACCTAAGAAGAAGCAGGATTACATATGGTTGTTCAGATTTTCAGAAGAAAATTTTATAGGGGAAATCATAAGTGAAATTTTATTTCCCGAATTTAAATTATCTAGAAATAGAGTGAAATTTTATGGTGGAAAAGCCTATAGAGTTCAATGGAAAAATCCGATAAAAAACGAAATGCTGACACTTTTCATTAAAGGGCAACCTCGACAAATAGGCGGAGTGGCTCCGAGAATATGTGGAGTTAACTATAGAACAAAAAAGTTTTCATTAAATATAGTTGTCCACGAAGAAGACGAATATGTAGGATTAGAAAGAGAAGCTAAATGCACCGTAAAAATAGTTAATAATGGTAATGCTAAATTTAAGTTGATAAAGATTAGACCGATATTACCTAACGGGTTGATTCTCGTCTCCAACAATTTGAAAGAAATTAGAGATATTGAGATTAAACCGAGGGATGAGATTAACATATCCCTCTCATATAGAATGAATGAAAGTTTTGATATTCCACCATTATCATTCAACACCATTTTATCCTCCTTATTCATTTACACGGATATCAGAGATAAACCGCTAATAGTATCTGCAGGATTCGAAAAGAAATAAAGCAATATCTAATCAAGCTAGGATTAAGTCCAGGATGAGCATGGTGACGAAGCCAAGAATCAACCCATAACTTGCCGACCTTTCATATCCCAATCTATGGGTTTCAGGAATTATCTCATCACTCACAGCGAATATCATAGCTCCGCCAGCGAATCCCATGGCATAAGGAAGAAGCTCTTTCACATATACCACTCCCAATGCACCTAGAAAAGAAGGGGAAGTTCAACGAAACCAGTTAGAAAAGCCTTAACTCTGGAATTTTTCTAGAGCTATAGGTGAATTGGGAGTTGCTCTTATGATTGGAGGTAACATAAAGGGATATACTAGAGTATTAACAACCTCAATAGCACTAGAAATAAGTAAAGGTGAATTTGAATTAGCCATAACTTTAGGTTTAATCTTATTATTCATATCAATTACACTTGCGTTAATCCTTAGACTATTAAGGTGGGCCTACCTTGATTAGCGTAAGAAATTTATGGTTTAGTTATAATGGCAAAGAATATGTAATTAAGGGTATTTCACTAAATGTGAGATCGAATGAAATTATTGGAATAATTAGCCCAAATGGTTCAGGCAAACTACACTTCTAAAACTAATGGCATGTCTATATAAGCCAATAAAAGGTGAAGTTCTAATTAACAATACAAACTTTTGGAAAGTAAGTAAGCAAACGAGATTACAATTACGTAGGAAAATAGTATATGTCCATGAAAAACCAATAATACTAAAAAGAACAACTCTAGACAACATAGCTTTTGCATTCACTCCAATTTACTTCATAAAGTAAATTTAAGTAAAAATGAGTGAAGCTTAGTAGGTTTCTAGTATTAACGCCCATGCCGGAATATGGTAATAGGCATTTAAAGTACGCCACACTTCAGTATATTCTACATCAACTGTATATCCATATTCAGCATAAATTTCAGCATATGCAGTAATTGCAGTTTCTTGTCTTATTTTAAGATTTACATCTATAGGTACTCTTAGTGCTGCGGGAAATCCAGCCCAGGCTAATAACACTCTAACGAAGGTTCCTACAGGGATTGCAAAACTATAACTTATAATTTTTTGGAAATGCACTATAGTTGCAACTTTATTCCATCCTTGTCCAGAAGCAGATTCAAGAAACTCTGAGCTCCCATTTATTTCATCTGTTCCTTTGATAGTATCTAGGGTTTCAGGCCAATAGGATGCTATATAGACTCTATGTTCTCGGAAGTACTCATCTCCATCAGCCGGCTCATCATACTCCCAACATTCATATCGTACTACTGCCTTAAATGAAATATATCCAACACTATTGGGATTAACATCTAAAGTTAAGGCTTTTTTAATTTCGGTTACTGGCCAACTTATTTCAGCACCTATTTTCCATTTAACAATTATTTCATCATCTATTTTTCTCGTAACAGAATATGTACATTCAATTCCAATATCAGCATATTTCTCAATAGTATAACCGATATGTGCCCGAGTATGTTCATCAGTAACTACTTTCAGTGTAGTTACTCTCATTTCATGCTCTTCAACCCAAACTAGCCATGCCCATGGAGGTGCTTGTTGTTTAACATTAACATTTTTTCCATTCCCCTGCATCGAGTATAGCTTTTTAGGTACTTCAAGTTTATCTTTTAATTGAAGCTTTGTCTGAACGAATAATGGACCAGTTAGAGTTAAGGGTAATTTAATTGATGAAACGCCAAAGTATTTATATTCTCCATCTTTGCCTATTGCAGTTATGTATAAACCGGGATGTAATGTAAAGCTTCTTTTCTCTTTTTTATTCCAATCATACATTGGTTTTATTATTTCTCGGATTGAAAGAGTTGCTCCTGCAACTCCTTTTGTTCCAGTTGATAGTTTAGTTATGAAACATGTTCCATTTGGCATAACCGCGAATACATATACTTTGGCATTTGGAATGACTTTGTCGTTTCGAACTACAGTTACACTTAAATGAATAAAATCTAATTCCACTGCAATAATTTGTACTGTTCCAATTAGGACTGTTACCATCAATACAATAAATATTAGAGGTCTTATCTTCATCAAAATATTTTTACCAGACATAGAAGATCTCGAGAATAAAGTTCACATCGTCATATATATTTATTTCGAAAAAATGGAAAAAATACTAAAAAATAAAAATTAATTGTTAATATAATTCTAATTTTTTGAAATTGCCTAAAATATTAATAGACAAGTTATCAAAGTAATGTTGATGGTTATGATAGATGATCTTAGAAATAGGTTTTTTGTTGTTGCTCATAGGGGCGCAAATGCTTATGAGCCTGAAAATACATTGAAAGCTATTAGACGTGCTATTGAAATTGGAGCTGATGTTGTGGAAGTAGATGTAAGGGTTACTCGGGACGGTTATCCAGTTTGATTCATGATGAAACTGTTGATAGAACAACTAATGGAAGTGGACTTGTTAATGAATTTAGTCTCGATGAACTTAGGAAGTTGGATGCAGGTAAAGGTGAGAAAATACCATTATTAGGTGAGGTTTTAGACTTAGTTGCCGATGAAATTGATATTTTATTGAGATTAAGGTTGATGAAGCGGTGATTCCTAGTTTAAAGGAAGTAGATGTT
This sequence comes from Thermoproteota archaeon, assembly GCA_003649185.1. Classification (GTDB taxonomy): domain Archaea; phylum Thermoproteota; class Methanomethylicia; order Culexarchaeales; family B10-G16; genus Culexmicrobium_B; species Culexmicrobium_B thermophilum. The sequence goes on from QMRB01000002.1 coordinate 24,077, forward strand.
AGAGATTTATGGAGCTCAGTGATGTTTACTTCACTTGATATTGAGCATTTAAGGAGGGTGTTGGAGTTTAATCCTAAAGCAAATGTGGATCTCGTTTACATTAGGCCTGTTGATGGTATTGTCGGTGCTAAGAAGCTTGGTGCTATAGCTGTTCTTCCCTTTTATAGGCTTGCTACAAGGAAGGCTATTGCTTTTGCTAAGAGATTGAAGTTGATGGTGATACCATGGACTGTTGATGATTTAGAAGCAGCTAGGAAATTGAAGATGGATGGGGCAAATGGAATTGCCACTAATAAGCCTGACATTATGCTAGAATTATAATGAAGTTTTAATTATATTACATTTCCAATTCTTTGAATTCTTTTGCAAGTCTGGCAAGAAGATTTGTAAATTCATTCCTTGAACTGATCATTTTCCCATAAATGTCTTCTAGTGAAATGTTTTTTAGAATGTCTCTGGAGGTTAAGGTATCATTAAATTCATAGTTTAATTCATAGGTGAATTCAGGTTTTACTTCTTTTGTTGGTGGACTTATTGCTATTAGCTTTAAGGCTTTTGCAAATACTTTTCCGAAACCAGTTAACTTTATTCTCTTTGTCCTAGTTGATTGTTCCTCGGTTATGAATTCCTTTGCAATTAATTTTGAAATTAATCTGCTATATCTATTCTTTATGGCTGGATTTGAGGGATTGTCTCCACACCATTTTATTACAGATTTTACTGATTCTGCTTTTCCTCCATGTTCAATTAAGGCTAACAATATTTTCATTTCATCTAGAGAAATCACGGAGAAGCCTATGGATAAGCCTTCAGGAATATTCTGGAAACCGATAGCTCTAGGAATATCTCCAGATCCAAATCCCACACCTACTGCAATGGTCACGGCAATTGCAGAGAGCCAGACAGCTTTAAATTTGGATGTGGAAGCCCCTCATAACCTATAATTGCATGAAGATGAGGTATCAACCTATCTGCTAGTGAAACCATATAACTCCTAGAAAAATTCCAATCACAACTGGAAGGAGACCTCCAGCCTCTATTCCAGGTAAGATTAAACTTGTAAAGCTAGCTGTAAGCATAACACCTGCTGCAAAGCCAAGACCGATGTCCAACAGTTTTCTAGAAATACTTTTCAAAAACAATACTGGAAGACCGCCTAACATGTTGAAAAAAGTGGTGACTCCGCCACCTATCAAGCTTAAAATTATAAGATTAGAGGAAGAAAACATGTTGAAAACAATATAATTAGAAGGAGTATAAAAGCATTTATTGGAAGGTTGAAAATTTCATAACTTACAGGCATGGAAATTGAAAGTTACTCATACATTTATTCTATCACTCTTAACATATACAATAAACTTTTATGAAACAATACACAAGATGAATTCTAATTGAAGCATATTTCCGTAAAGCTTAAAAAGGGAAGACTATTGAAAGCTGAGTAAAGTTAAATTTCTCACATTATAGAGAAATCATCCATTAATTTTCAGCAACTGTACTATGATTAGCGATGTTAAATAGAGGATTATAGCTATTGGAAAGATTACACTTATATTGAAAATGCCGATTAGAAAGGATAGAATTATGGGCATAGCTATTCCAATAAGACTCATAGGTATAAAGTAGATACTATAGGCGGTGCCTCTAGCTCCAGATGGAATTATATTTGCAACAAGAGAACTTGATATGGGCATGCTCATAGAATTAAAGAAGCCGTAGAGAATATAGAATGCTATGGCTTGGAAAGCTGTTTGAGAAATCATGACGATAAATAAAGCTATGGAAACTGTTGAAAAAATTATTGTAAAGGACTTTTTCCATCCTAATCGATCGCCAAGATAACCTCCAATAATTGAACTTGACAATCCGATTAAGGGGTTGATGCCGAAAATCATACTTGCTAAGGCAGGATCCAACAGTTTATCCTCAGTTAGATAAGTTGTTATATAAGTTGAAATGCTGGTGCCTGCAGCTGTTCTAAACAACATTAAGAGAAGTAGAGAGATAAAGGTCAGTGTGAAAACTTTTCTAATGGGAGTTGAAATGGAGATTTCATGCTCCTCAATTTTCTTTTCCCTAACCATGTCAAGATCTATGAATAGTGCTATGAAAGCTGCAATTAAAATTGGAATCAACCATATTAAATAAACAAATCGCCAACCGAAATGGTTTAAGAATAGGCCGAGAGTAATTGGGCCAAGCGAGACTCCTAAAGTTCCACTGGCACCATGAAAACCTAAACCTCTACTTCTAAAATTTAAGGGTAGAATGTCGGCAGCAGCGCTCAATGCGGGAGGATGATAAATTGTTGATGCAAGAGCAGTTAACGAGAAGGCTAAAACTATAGTTTCAACGGAGGGATAGAAAAGAATCACTGCAGCAGCTAAAACTTCAAGAAAAAGGCTGAGGGATATCAGCCGTTTATATCCAAGTCTATCTGCAATTAAACCGGTTGGAAGAGAAAAGAAAAGTTGAATTATACGTGGAATTGAAATTATCAAACTTGCAATAAAAACTGATAAATTATATTCCTTCATAAGGACAGGTAGAAGTGCTAAAGGAAGATTAGTATAAACGTGGAGTAATGTATGTGAAGCGCATAAAAAGATGAATTTAAATTTGAAATCGCTTCTCATCCACTCCACACCTTTCATTAAATTAACTTTTAGAATATCCAAGAGAACTGAAATAAAAGCGTGTCGATAATGATTAAATTAGAATTCAAAATGCTACAATTGACATAAATCTCAATTAAATAAGCTTATGAAACTGTAAATATTAAAATTAAACTGCACTCAAAGAAAATTGACAATGTAAAGCAGTAGTTAAATCTTAAGTTTTGAGAAAAAAGACTTATATCATAAAAAATCCTACTTTATAACATGTATAAGTTAGATGAGGAAGGAGTAAAGTTTTTAAAAGAGATTCTGGAGGAATTCGGTCCCTCAGGATTTGAGAACAGAGTTCTCAAAAAGATTAAGGAGAGAATGGAGAAATATGCGGACGAAGTTAAGAAAGATAATTTAAACTCTCTAATATTCGTGAAGAAAGGTGCAAGTGAGAGGCCGAGAATTATAGTTGCTGGACATGTAGATGAAGTTGGATTTTTAATAACATCCATAACGAAGGAGGGATATCTCACCTTCACCACCCTTGGAGGATGGTTCGACCAAGTTCTCCTAGCGCAGAGAGTAGTGGTTATGAGTAAGAATGGTCCTGTAATGGGAGTTATAGCCTCCAAGCCGCCGCATCTTCTACCTCCAGCACAGAGGGAGAAAGTGGTTAAAATAGATTCAATGTACATAGATGTGGGAGCCACCTCAGAGGAAGAAATCAAAAAATTGGGGATTAGAGTGGGGGATCCAGCTGCACCATGGTCACCTTTCCAGATGAGCGTAACAGGGAAAACCATGTTCGCTAAGGCATTTGATGACAGAATTGGAGCATTCATAGCGATGGAGGCGCTTAGATATTTAAAGGAGTCAGGGGAGAAGCATCCAAACACTTATTATGCAGCAGCAACAGTGCAAGAAGAAGTTGGATTAAGAGGAGCGGAATCCGTTAAATGGTTAGCTGACCATGATGTGGCAATTGTAACTGAAGTTGATATTGCAGGAGATGTGCCTGGAATTAAACCGAGAGAAGCGCAATCAAAGCTTGGCCATGGACCTAGCATTCTCACATATGATAGAAGTATGATTCCGAATCAGAAGCTGAAGGAATTTGTAATTAAGGTGGCTGAAGAAGCTAAAATACCATACCAGTTATCGGCGATGGCTAGGGGAGGAACAGATGCAGGTAGACTACACCTGTATAGGGAGGGGAGACCCAGCATTGTTATAGGTATTCCAACCCGTCACATTCACAGCCATGTTGGAGTGGTACATAAAGAGGATGTGGAGAACGCGGTTAGACTCATAGTGGAACTCATAAAGAGATTGGACGAAAAGACCGTAAACTCATTTAAAGAACTATAAAATTTCAAATCTCTTTTTATCTAATAATGTTTTAATGCAACTGGTAAATACTTTTGTATGTTGAAAAGGAATAGGATTCATCGATACCTTATGCAAACTATGCCTTTTCCAAAAGATTTTAAAGAGTAAAGGTTTAAGTATTGAAGGGATGAGGAGAATGGGTGATCATCAAACCATTAGTGGTGAAAAATGAATTATACAAAAATGTCAAGGAATCTTCCATAACACTCCTAAGTTACAAAGAAATCTGGAAAGAAAATAAGTTTGGCCGGGAAAATTTTTTGGGGGAAGAAGATAATGGTTAAAGTTAAACTGCCAGATGGAAGTATATTGAAAGTGAAAGCTGGACGAAAAATCTTGGAAGCCTTACCTAAAGGTGTGGGATTGGTTGCTAAAGTTGATGGAGAACTGAAAGATTTAAGTGTCGAGGTAAGAAAAGATTGGAAGATTGTGGAGATCCTCGACTTTGAAGCAGAGGATGGGAAGAGAACATATTGGCATACATCTGCCCATATTCTGGCACAAGCGGTGAAAAGGCTATTTCCAGAGGCAAAACTCGGTGTGGGACCGGCAATTGAAAACGGCTTTTATTATGACTTCGACTTGGATGGGAAGACCTTCACAAAGGAGGATTTGGAAAATATAGAGAAAGAAGCCTACAATATAATTGGAGAGAATTTACCTATAGAGCGAATGGAAATGAAAAGAGAGAAAGCAGTAGAACTGTTTTCGAAATTGAATGAACCATATAAAATTGAACTTTTAAAGGAGATCCAAGAGGAAAAAGTTACAATTTATAGGCAAGGAGAATTCGTAGATCTATGCAGAGGTCCGCATCTTCCATTTACAGGATATATTGAAGCCTTTAAAATACTTGGAGTTTCATCTGCATATTGGAGGGGAGATGAAAGAAACCCTATAATGCAGAGAATATACGGAATCTCCTTTCCAAGCAGGAAGCAACTGGAAGAATATTTAAAAATTATTAGAGAAGCGAGGAGAAGGGATCATAGACTTTTAGGTCAGAGATTGGATCTCTTCTCTATGCCCACCACCATTATAGGGCCGGGTCTTGTATTGTGGCATCCTAAAGGAGCATTAGCTAGGAAATACATGGAGGATTTCTTGCGGGAAATTCACATTAAAAATGGATATCAAATCGTGTATACTCCGCAAATAGCATACATTGATCTTTGGAGAAAATCTGGACATTTAGAATACTATAAAGATATGATGTATATATTTGAGAAAGATGGAATTAAACATGTAGTTAAACCTATGAATTGTCCATTCCACATATTAATATATAAGTCTAAGACTAGAAGCTATAGAGAGCTTCCTATAAGATATTTTGAGCTTGGAACAGTATCCAGATATGAGAGGTCGGGAACTCTTCACGGACTTTTAAGGGTTAGAAATTTCACACAGGATGATGCGCACATCTTCTGCAGGGAAGATCAACTTGAAGAAGAGATAGTAAATGTATTAACATTGATGGAAAAAATTCTCTCAATTTTCGGATTTAAAGAATATGAAGTGGAATTGTCAACTATGGATCCTGATAATCCGGAAAAATATATGGGTTCCCCGATAATCTGGAATCATGCTCAGAGGGCGCTGATCCAAGCTCTAGAAAGGAAAGGCTATAGATATGTGGAAGCTGCAGGGGAAGCAGCATTTTACGGCCCGAAAATAGATGTAAAATTAGTGGACTCTTTGGGAAGAAGATGGCAATGTACAACTATACAGGTGGATTTCAATTTGCCGGAGAGATTCAACGTTACATATATGGATGAGAAAGGCGAGAAGAAGAAAGTTGTAATGATACATAGAACAATTCTCGGATCAATTGAAAGATTCTTCGGAATCTTAGTAGAGCATTATAATGGCGAATTACCCTTATGGATGAATCCGATACAGGTGAGGATAATTCCAGTAAGTGATAGATACACTGATTATGCGAAGAAAATTTACGAAGAACTTAGAGTATCGAATATTAGAGTTGAAGTTGATCTAGGCCTAGAGACAGTAGCATATAAAGTTAGGAGAGCAGAGATAGAGAGAGTCCCATACATTCTTATTGTAGGAAGAAGGGAAGAGGAGCATGGCACAATTTCAGTTAGAAGAAGGAGGAAAGGTAACTTGGGGGAGATGACGACTAAAGAGTTTATCAGAATGATTGATGAAAAATTGAAATGGAAAGAAATAATTTAAGAAAATTTAAGTGTGAATGGTTTAATCTCCTCTTTTAAAGCATCCACCAAGTTTAACAGTCTTTTAATTCTTTCATCTGCCAGTCTTCTTCCAATATATGTGTTCATCATTTTAGGTATGTTAATAAGTTTTTTGAATAGATGATCCAGCGTGTAAAGCGAGTCATCTATAACTCTGCTTTCAGGTATAGGTTCACCTTGGAAATAGAGTTTCCTCTTCTTATATTCGCCATAGATAACCATTCTAATTAAACCTATCACTCCTAGAGAGTCAAGTCTATCCGCATCTTGAAGTATCGCTGATATTTTATTTGTGGGTTTTCTAGCCTTAGACCAGCTATGCTCTCTAATTGCGTTACAAATAATATCTGTATGGTGAGGGTTAAAATTAAATTCTGCCAGTATTTTCCTAGCGGTCAAACTTGAAATTTCAGCATGATCCTTCTTTACACCATATATGGGTATTGCTATATCATGTAGTAAACATGCAATCTTCAATAAATGAAGATTGATCTCGCTAAGATTCTCATGTAAAGCTATTTTCATAGCATTATTTAAAACTCTTTCAACATGTAGATAATCATGAGATGTTGGATAATTTCCCCAATGCTCATCGTAGATTCGTTTAACTCTTTCCCGTAGAAGATTATATTTTGATTCTAAAGGGAAACAGTTATTCATCGCTATTTAAATGGGCATTATACATATATTTTAAATTTTCATTGCAAAGTTACATGATATTTGCATATTTCATCTCCTTCAAGAACCCACTTTACACGTTTAATCTTTATTTTAGGGTTGAATCCACGATATTTATATATGTCCACATCGCAGTATAATTTTCCAAGCTCCACAGCATTCTTCTCAAACCATACTTCAGCGAGAGGACAGAAACTTCTTCTATCCATTCCACCCCAACCCAGTTTGGGTAGATCTGAAAACTTATTGAAAGATTCCGGTGTAAGTTTCAATCCTAATTTTAAAGCTTTCTCCCTGATCATTTTTCCACGGTCTAGGCCGAAATTTTTTATTGCAAGTGAAATTAGTCTTTTACCTTCCTTCTCACCAAGCTCATCTATTAACACTTTTGCAAAATGGTAATATAGTAGTCCCATCAATCTTACGGCCAATTTAACCTGTTTCTCACATTCATCTATAGTTATAACTTTTTCTTTCATGTTGAATATTATATGTTAAATGTGAAATAAAAATATCGAATCGGTATGGTTCAACTATCTCTTTAGGAGGGAGAGAACCATTATTCCTGCCATATTTAATTGATATTTTAAATTGAGAGATTCTCTAATCAAACTTATAAAATGCTCATCGTAATCGATTTTTCCAAGAATATCATGACTCAAATTCAATTTAATCATGCCTTCCAGAATTTTCCTCAAGAATTTACAGTTATATTTGAAGAGAAATTCTGAAAGAATATGAGAATATTTTAAACTTTTTATTAAACTTTTAATATCAGTCTCATATTTATTTAAAACTTCAAACCAGTTTAATCTATTATCTAAATATAAGTTTAATTTATCGGCGAGAAGTTTTGAGGCTACTGCAATCGGATATAATCCTCCTCCACTTATAGGTTTGCTCATTTGAACAGCATCACCTATCCCTAATATTCTACCCTTAGAAAGTTTGCCTACAGGCCCTCTAATAATTATCCCTCCAAACAAGCGAATTATTTTGGATTGATCTATAAGTTTAATTCTCTCTAAGTTTTTAATTAAACCTTTAAGATACATTTTTAAATGCGACTTTCTTCTTCCACCTACACCTACAACAGCTTCACCAACCTCTTTTATGGGAATAAGCCAAGAGAAGAAATTCTCCGAATAGGTGCATGGAAATACATGTATAGCCTCTGTGTAAACTTTACACTTCAACCTTGCCTGTAAGCCTATTATATCTTTACAGTGCTTAACTAGACCTATCTTTCTGGAGAATGTTCTTTTAGATCCCTCCGCCAATATGACCAGTCCAGATCTGAAAAGTCCTCTATCAGTAACAACTGCTCCATTCTCATTTAAATCTAAAACTCTAGTTTTAAATTTGACGTCAACCCCATTCTTCAAACATCTGTCAAGAAGATAACTCTCAAGGTTAACTCTATCTAACTTTAAAGCTAATGGTTCTCCACTCCAAGTTATAGTTGAATCCCCAATATGAATATTCATATAATAGAATTTTGATTCTATAAGTGAGGATGGAATATTCAAAAGTTTAAAGGTTAATGGGCTTATTATACCTGCACAATGTTCTGGAAAGCCTATTCTAGAATGCTCCTCCAAAATTATGGCATTACCTCTCAATAAGCTTCCTAGAAAGAGCCCTGAGAAGCCTCCACCAACAATTATTAATTTTTCATTCATCTGAATGATAAAGTGGGAACATTGTAAATTAAGTTTTACCTTGAAAGGAGATGGGTTAAATATTTGGGGGAAGCTCATGGAAAAATATTTTAAGAAAATTTTTAAAACTATTGAGAAAAATAAAATGATTGAGAGAAATGACAAAATATTTGTGGCTTTAAGTGGAGGAAAAGACAGCGCATTAACATTAGCAGCATTAAAAAAATATGTAGACACGAAGAATATTGAATGTGAAATTTCAGGATTCCACATAAACTTAAACCTTCCAGGTTCCAGATATATGGAGGAGATTGCTAGGAAGCAGGCTGAAATGTTCGGAGTGAAACTTAAAATTTTAGATTTAAAAGAACTCAACATCTCAATTCTTGAGGCATCTAAGATTAGCGGCAGACCAATATGCAGCATATGCGGATTAACTAAAAGATATTTCATGAATAAGATTCCAAGGGAGAATGGTGCAAACAAAGTTGCAACAGGACATAACATGGATGACTTCATAGTTTTCTTTATAAAAAATTTTATAAATCGAAATTTTCAATGGATCTCCAAATTTAAACCAATATTGAAAAGTAAGCATCCTAAAATGATCGTGAAGATTAGACCTTTATTTGAAACTGGTGGAGATGAAATTGAAATGATATGTAAGCATTTGAACATACCCTATGCAGCTGAGTTTACATGTCCATATAAATATACAAGTAGATTTGGAGATGAAAGAACTAGGATAATTCTGAAAGCCATATATGATTTGGAAAGGGAGATTAGGAATTTCAGAATTAAAATGATAAGGGCTGTTGAAGCGATTAGTGATAAATTCGAAGTAGACGGGGAGCTGAAAAGTTGCAAAATATGTGGAGAACCATGCAGCGGCAACATCTGTGCATTCTGCAAGCTATTTAAATTAAAAAGATAATTAAATTTGCATTTTCCTTAAAACTTTTCCAGGTAATTCTCCAGTATATTTCCCCTTATCTATTACAATTTTACCGTTAACCAGTACATAGTTAATGCCCCTTGCAAATTTATGTGGATCCATGAATGTAGCTGCATCAATTATTTTTTCCGGATTAAATATTACGATATCCGCCCATGCACCTTCACGTATTATGCCTCTATCTCTGAAACCCAGCCTCCAAGCTGGCAGATAAGTCATTTTTCTAATCGCCTCTGATAAGCGGAGAATATTTCTCTCCCTAACATATATGCCTAACACTCTTGGAAATGTTCCATAATATCTTGGGTGGGGTTTTCCTTTTCCCAGCACACCTTCAGGTGAAACTGCAAGACCGTCAGATCCAACCATAACCCATGGAAGCTTCATAACGTACTCTACATCCTCCTCGCACATTCCAAATGAAACCATTTGAACCATAGTCTCCTCTTCTATAAGAAGATGAAACACTGTTTCAACTGGATCTTTGCCTAGAATCTCTGAAATCTCCTTAACAGTTTTACCTTCAAATTGGGGGTTTTTCTTAGCTGAAGAGATTACAATTCTACTCCAATATTCCGGATCTCTTTTAACATATCGTTTCATATATTCTTCCATTCTCCGTTTATCATCAGGGTTTTTTAATCGTTCAAGCAGTTTTTCAGCTCCACCTTCATGAGCCCATCTTGGAAGTAGAGCTGAAAGCCCAGTGCTTGACGCAATATATGGATATTGATCTGCTGTAACATCTACACCTCTCATTCTAGCCTCCTCTATAAGTTTTGCTGCTTCATGCACTTTACCCCAATTCTCCTTTCCAGAAGCCTTGAAATGACTTATCTCCACTGGCAGCGAAGCCTTCTCACCTATCATTATTGCCTCTCTAACGGCTTCTAGAAGCGTTTCACCTTCACCTCGAATATGGCTTGCATATATGCCGTTAAATTCCGCTACAACCTTTGCAAGCTCAATTAACTCCTCAGTTTCAGCATAACAGCTTGGAGGATAAATTAAACCTGTACTCATTCCTACAGCGCCATCCTCCATGGCTTCAGCTACAAGTTCTTTCATCTCGTCGAGCTCTCTACCTGTAGGTTTCCTTTGATCATATCCCATCACACAGGATCTAACTGTTCCATGGCCGACATGAGAAGCAACGTTAAGGGCTATCCCTTTTTCTTCAAGCTTAGCAAAATATTCACGCATCCTACTCCAATCTAACTCTAGAAGACCATTGAACATTGGCTTCAAATATTTTTCACGATAATCTCTTAGAAAATCATTCATAGGGGCAGCTGAACTGCCACAGTTTCCTACAATCTCAGTGGTAACGCCCTGATGAATTTTGCTGAGACCTCTCGGATCAACTAGAAGTGTGAAATCGGAATGGCTGTGAATATCTATAAATCCCGGCGAGACTGCTAATCCTAAAGCATCTATAATGTATTTACCGTTAGAATTCTTCAATTTTCCAATAGTTTCAATCTTTCCGTTGAGAATTCCAATATCGGCATAGAACCATGGATTTCCAGTTCCATCATATATTTTACCATTTAAAATTATAACATCATATTCCATTTTAAATCCTCCAAATATACCTTCCAGATGGGGAAATTAACCCTTTCCATCTAGAAATTTCATCATGTAGGGACTGTTCTTCAAATGTTTATATCCGAAGCGTCTATAATAGTCTCTTACACCAATTCCTGAGAGGATGAGCATCTTAGATTTATCAAACTCTTCCAAGGCTATTCTTTCAGCTTCAAATAAAAGTTTCTTTCCGAAACCTCTATGTTGCCATTCAAAGATGGGTTTCATACCTATGGGGAGTTGGGGACCATAGATGTGAAGTTCTCTTATAATAGCAGTTTTCTCATCGATCTCCCATCTATGAGCCTTTGGAGAAGGAATTCGCAGCCTTAAGAAACCTAAAAGAATATCTTTAATTGGATCCTCATAGGATAAAAAGACTTCTACTCCTCCACTTGCCTCATAACTCTCTTTTAAAAGTCTTATATTTTTAAGATCTGGTTGAATTTTCTTCTTCAACATTACATGTCCAACTTCTCTGCATCGGATACAATTACATTTCAATCCTAATTTAGATAATTCTTCATGGACAAGTTGCCTTAAATGTCCAACATTCACACCTGCCTCCACCACATTTAAAGGTATATCCCGCTGAATTCTCTGAATTCGAACCCATCTTGGAATCTTCGGTAAAACTTTAATTAACAGTTCAATAGCATCTTCAGTTGTGAAAGGAATATATTTCCCCTTAATCCACCAATCATAGAGTTTAGTGCCCTTAACGACAATTGTGGGATAAATCTTCAACATGTCTGGCATGAAATTCTCATTCGAAAAAATTTCCTCGAAAACTTCTAAATCTCTGCTTAAATCACTTCCCGGAAGGCCGGGCATAATATGATAACAAACTTTGAATCCGCAGTCCTTAAGAATTCTCGTAGCCTCAACGGAATCTTTGACGGTGTGGCCTCGCTCCACTTTTTCCAATAGATCGTCAAATACGGTTTGAACGCCGAGTTCAACTCTCGTTCCACCTAGTCGAAGCATTCTATCTGCCTGCACCTCTTTAGCCCAATCTGGGCGAGTCTCAAAGGTCATGCCTACACATCTTATATTTGCATGCTCATTTCTCAGCTGGGCTGACTCTAGGCTAATCCAACCTTTAGGCTTCTCCTTCGGATAACGGTTCATTGCTTCGAGACACATAGTGACAAACCATTCCTGATAATCTAGAGTTAAGGCTGGAAAAGTTCCGCCCATAATTATAAGTTCAACCTTGGAGGGTGTGTGACCTAAAAATTCATATTGATTTAACCGCACCTTAACCTGTTCATATGGATCATAGTTGCAGAGCTGGGCTCTCATAAGGGCAGGTTCATTGCCATAATAGCTTTGGGGAGTATTGAACTGTGGACCGCCTGGACAGTATGCACATCTACCATGGGGACATGGAAGAGGCTTACTCATTACGGCGACAACAGTAACCCCTGAAATAGTTCTCACAGGTTTTCTTTTATGCTTGAAATATTCGTCTAAATTGCTGCTCAACATTGATTTGCACCTTGAAATAGCATTTAAATCACACTATAAGCTTTCATGGAGAATACAATAAAGTTTACGTTTAAATTTCTGTCAGATACATGTAAATAATGATTTATCTCTTCTTAACAGGTTTAAATATTATTGCAACATGGTTTTCGGCGAAGAATCTAGATTTAAAGTTCTTTGAATATTGAATAGCTACTTTGAATCCTGATCGTTTTAAAAGTTTTTTGAACTCTCTTCTCGAGAATAGATGGTAGAATCTAAGTGAAATGGATCTTCCACTTCTCCATGGAATGTAAATATCTCCAAACTCTGACACTCTACGTGTAATATAGTTTAGAAACATTTTTGGAATATGTTTTAAAAATCTTCCTTGATATTTAGCCCAAACACTGATCACTAGAAAACTGAAAGGCTTTAAAACTCTATATATTTCAATTAAAGCGTCCAAGCGATTTTTAAATGAAGGTATGTGGTGGATTGCTGCGAAACATATACCATTATCTATGGAGGAATCTCGAAGTGGCAGATGGTTTAAGTCGCAGAGCACCGCGTTTGCAAAAAAATATTTATGAATTTTTAATGCTTTTTTAAGAAAAATTTTAAGCATTTCCACTGATATGTCAATCGCCAAAACTTCTCTATTGAAAATTAGAATTGGAAGAAGATTTCTACCGGAGCCGCATCCAAAATCAGCTGTTAAACCGCTTTTACAAATAAATAGGTGGACTTCACTCCACTCCCGTCTCCTCGTAGCGTCAAAAGCATATGCAATATCATTGAAAGTTTTCATTAATTCACGTTTCACTTTCCACTGCTCCATAACTGCTACTCCTCCAAACTGGAGATCCATGATGGAAGGCGCAGTTCACCAGCCAATTCAACTAGCTTTTCAGAAGCATATGAGAATGGTTTAATGTCAATTACAGGTGTACCATCATATGCATCTAAACCTTTAACATATATTCGGTTCACATCTACTTTTAGCAGTTTTACTATGGAGAAGCCTAAAGGATTAGGTCTGAATGGAGAATGAGTTGAGAAGACTCCTACCAATGGAAGATCGGCTCTACCCCTAGGATGAACGAGTAAAATGTTCGGAGAAGTAGATAAATGAAATATGAAGAAGACTTCTATATGGCTGTATGCTTCTAAACCCTTTAAACCTTCAACATAATTTGGAAATATTCTAATCTCTGAGATTATAGTGGACCAGTTTACTCTTCGAAATGGTTTGACATCATTGTGGATGTAGCCTATAGGCTTAAATGTGAACTTCATACATCATTGGAAGAGAATTTCACATTTAAAAAAGTTCCTAGCGCTTTTTACTTTTCATTTTTAGGAAGCGAACAATCCTTGAGATTTCATGATGATCATTACTTGATTCTAAAATTAGGTCTCCTCTAATTTTCACTCTTTTTCCACATGTGAAGCATTGAAAAGATTTTGCATTGGAGGATATAGCTCTAATATCTCCACAGTGAGGACATTTAACAGCTAAGTATCGTTTAGGCATTTTGAACGTATCTATATATTTAAACTTATAAAGAATTCGATTCACAAAATTAAATATACTTAGATCGAATAATATAGTGTGACAGCCCTAGAAGATTGGTGAAAATAATTTGAGTAAAAAATCAAAGTTTAATCCAAAAGAAACTCTAAGCATCGCTAAGACAGCCAAAAACAAACTGTTAGAATTTTATGTTAGATTAAGGAATGTTCCAGGAGCACTCTCTGAAACCTCAGAAATATTTTCAAGATACAATGTTAACATTTTGATCGGCGAACATTTCGTAAAGGATTCTGAAGGATACTGGATATTCTTCGCGGACTTCTCAAATGCTGTTGATAAGCCTGAAATAATTGCTGAAAGGGTGAAGGCTAATCCAAAAGTGCTTGAAGTAAAATATGTAAAGTCGGAGAAGAACATAATTATCGAGGAATTTCTATATCCAGTTACATCGTGGGGTTGGAGACTTCTCCTCTTCAATGCAAACAGGCTTAAACATAGTTTTAAAACGTTAATGGAGGAGTTTGGAAGCGGCATTTCCACCATGATCTTCTATCAAGGCTTCCTCTATGGAGTTGAGATTACAAGATGGCTGAAAGATATAACAAAAAGTATAGAGATAACTAGAAGGGAAATTTTAGAGCTCATTATAAAACTTTATAGGAGCCATGGATTTGGCATAGCAGAACTTGAAGAATACAATTTAAAAAATAGAATTATAAAGATAAAAGTTGAAGATTCATTTGAAACATTTAAAGAGAAGATGAAGACATCTACATGCCAATTTAGTAGAGGTTTCTGGAGTGGAGTTATCTCGGAAATCTTCAAAACCAAGATGAAAGCAGATGAAGTGAAATGTGTAAGCAAGGGCGACGATTTCTGCGAATTCTACATAAGAGAATGGCGATAAGATTAAATTTATAAAAGTTTAAACTTTTCGAGAGTCTTAGATGAGAAGAAGGAAATTTAAAGGGATGCTGAAATATTTCGACATTATAGGAGATATAGCAATTATAGATATTAAAGAAGAATATAAATCGCTTAATAGAAGAATAGTGGAAGAAATACTTTCAACAAATAAGCATGTTAAAGTAGTTCTTGAAAAAGCTTCACCCATAAGTGGACGTTATAGAATTTTTAAGGTGAAGTGGCTTGGAGGAGAAAAGAGATTTATAACTATATATAGGGAGCATGGCTGCATTTTTAAAGTGGACTTCAGAAAAGTTTTCTTCACCCCTAGACTTTCAGGTGAAAGGTTGAGAATTGCTGAAAAAGTGAAAACCGGTGAAGTGATAATAAACATGTTTTCCGGAATAGGAACATATTCAATAATTATAGCAAAGAAATCAAATCCTAAAATAATTT
The DNA here is from genome assembly GCA_003649185.1 of Thermoproteota archaeon. Classification (GTDB taxonomy): domain Archaea; phylum Thermoproteota; class Methanomethylicia; order Culexarchaeales; family B10-G16; genus Culexmicrobium_B; species Culexmicrobium_B thermophilum. Next base: position 39,535 of record QMRB01000002.1, read on the forward strand.
ACTCAATAGATTTAAATCCAGCAGCATATGAGTTGATGAAAGAGAATATAAGGATTAATAGGGTAGAGAACATTGTAATCCCGATTCTTGGAGATGCCAAGGAAATTGTCAATGAAAGACTTCAAAGTATTGCTGATAGAGTTCTGATGCCTCTACCAGCCCTTGCATTGAAATATTTACCATATGCATTGAAGGCATTAAGGAATGGTGTAGGCATAATCCATGTATACGATTTTGTAAAGGTGGAGAAAGGGGAGAAGCCGGAAAGCAAAATGAAAAAGCTATATTTGGGAAGATTGGAAACTTTGAATTCTAAATCAAAGATTCTGTTAGTGAAGAAAGTGGGAGAAGTAGGACCAAGAAAGTATAGGATGGCATTGGATATTAAAGTTGAAGGATGATTGGGGCTCAGATCTGGCGTCACTCCTCATCGAAATCTAAGCATTACCAGCTCTCTTCATAGCCCAAAATAGAATGGAAATAGAAAGATAAATTTATTCTGTTGACAATTCTCCTAGGAAAATTTAAAGCTGAATGGAAGTTTCGCAACATAGTTTATACTTAAATTCTCCACGTTTAAAATAAATTTATATGGATATATTTTTAAGCCTGAATTGTATGCTTTAACAAGCATTCTGGAGAAATTTGGATCAGTACTCCAGTTTGGAGCGAATTCTTCAGCAGCTTGATGTGTAATAAGAAATATTATTGCAGCTTCACATCCAATTCTCATAGAATTAACGAGACATTTCAAATGTTTCAATCCTCTTAATGTAGGTGCATCTGGAAATATCGCAACACCATCCTTTACAAGGGTACATCCTTTAACCTCTAAAAGAAGCAATCGATCATTATCAGACTTTAAGAGAAAATCTATTCTACACTTGTTGAATGAAACTTCTCTTCTAAAAAATTTGAAAACTTTAAAATCTTCAAGCAAATTCTCATTTAAAGCATGCATAATTATCCTGTTGTGAAGAGCAGAGTCAACTAAGACCCAGCATGAATCGGCTTTAACAGCAAATAAATAGAAATTTGTCTTAGCATTTGGATTGTTATGCTTCCTTAAAAGAACTTTCACCCCTCTATGTAAAAGTTCACTTAAACGTCCAGGATCATGAATATGGGCGGTGAATAGGCGGCCGTCGACATTTACTATAGAGTTGAATCGATTTAAACGCTTAATAAATATACCTTCTAACATGAAATTATAATTTAACTTCAAATTGGAAGCCACCTGTCAAATTTAGCATTAATCAGGTTAATTATATGTCGAAATATAAGAGAGACGTAATCAATTTATATATGTTCAATATTTAATCTAACCGCAAAGGTGAATGCTTTGAAACCCGTAATTGGGATAACATGCTCATATAGCTGGGATAGAGAAGTCTATCTCATCAGGGAAAATTATGTTGAAGCCGTGGTAAGGTCTGGAGGAATACCGATAATTCTACCAGCCACTGAAAATGCGGATATTAACAAGATAATTTCAATGATTGATGGATTACTTTTAAGTGGAGGAGGAGATATAGATCCCTATATTTATGGTGAAGCTCCAACGCCAAGATTGGGGAGAGTTGACCCTGTAAGAGATTTATTCGAAATAGGGTTAGCTAAGAAGGCTTTTGAAATGGAGAAGCCGACACTGGCTATCTGTAGGGGTATACAGGTGTTGAATGTGGCTGCTGGAGGCACGCTATTTCAAGATCTTTCAAGCCAGCTGAAGAACACTATAAAGCATAGATGGTATTCTCAGGGAGGCTATGATGCACCACCATCACATCCCGCACATTTAGTGAGAATAAGTAAAGATTCAAAATTGTATAAAATATTTGGAAGAGAAATTTTAAGGGTGAACAGTTTCCATCATCAAGCTGTAAAAAGAATAGGTGAAAAATTCAAGGCAACAGCATGGGCTGAAGACGGCGTAATAGAGGCTATAGAATATTTGGGAGATACTTTCATTTTGGGTGTTCAATGGCATCCTGAAAGGATGATTAACGGAGAAATGATTAAACTTTTTAAAGCATTCATTGAAGCAGCTAAAAGTTAAAGTTTCATCGACAATTCAAGATAAAAATCCTCGTTAACTAAACGTTCATAATCTGTTCCAAAGATCCCTGTAACATGGAAGCCTAATCGTTCATATAGATTTATCAATGTATAATTTCTATTACTGACGTTTATTTTGATCTTGTTGACACCTTTTAATTTACAATAGGTTAAAGCTCTCTTCAACAAAACCTTATAGATTTGAATTCTTCCAGATATGTTTTTTACTAGAAAACATTTGATCTCTGCAATATCACCATGCAACACTAAATCTATAAATCCTAGAATATTCTGCAGATCTTTAGCTACAAACTGAATTGAACCTTCAACATTTATTCTCGATGAAATTTCTTCTATATCATCGCTCTCCAAAGTATAGTTGAAGAAATTTTCTTCTTCAAAATCCTTTAAAACTAAGCCTATACTTGAAACTCCACTGGATAGAGATCCCTCACATGAAAGATAACTTTTAGATTGAAAGGAAGAGGATAAATGGAGAAGTTTTGAAACATCATTTTTAAGCAATTTCTCAACGATTATCATGTTATCTCATCAAGTAAATTTATGGAAGGAACACTATATTTAAATTTTCAAGAATATATATGGGTAAATTCGTCTTGTTGAAGTTGCTTCTTGGAAAACTATTTCAGCAATCTGATTTCATAGTTAATGGAAAATGCTTAAACATTAGCTGGAATCTTACATGATATTTCGTAACATATTAATATGTAGTCACAGGTCTTATATGCAAAATGTTAATAATTATTATTTAGGTGATTATATGGTTCTGGTCTTAAGCAGAGAGGATTTAAGAAGAATATTAACTATGAAAGAGACCATTGAAGCTGTGGAGGAGGCTTTCAAACTCTTCCATGAGGGAAGAGCAAAGATGCCTTTAAGACCTGCAATTAGAGTTGAGGAGCATAATGGACTCATATTATATATGCCGGCATATATTGGTGGAATGGAAGCTTTAGCAGTGAAGGTTGTTTCAGTTTATTCTGAAAATCCTAAAAAATATGGTTTACCTACAATTCTAGGCACAATACTTCTTAATGATCCTAAAAGTGGAAAATTGCTTTCAATAATGGATGGTGGGTTAATAACGGCTATGAGAACTGGAGCGGTAAGCGGAGTTGCATCAAAATATCTTGCAAGAGAAGATTCAGAGATAGCGGGAATATTTGGAGCTGGAGTTCAAGCTAGAACTCAGCTTATGGCCATCTATGAGGTTAGACCGATAAAGAAGGCATTTGTCTATGATGTTTACCCTGAAGTTGCCAAGAAATATGCTGAGGAAATGTCGAGGCAACTTGGAATCGATGTGATACCTGTAGATGAACCGATTAAAGCTGTGAAAGGCTGCGACATAATATGCACGGCCACAACATCTAAAACACCAGTCTTCAATGGAGAATGGGTTGAAGAAGGAACACATATCAATGGAATAGGTTCCCATGTTCCAGAGGCAAGAGAGCTTGATTCCACAGTGATTAAGAGAGCTAAGATAGTTGTGGATTCATATGAAGCATGTTTAAAGGAGGCTGGAGATATAATCATACCGTTAAAGGAGGGAGTGATTTCTAAGGATCATATTTATGCCGATCTTGGTGAAGTGGTTTCTGGCAGCAAACCTGGAAGAATAAGCAATGATGAAATTACATTGTTCAAGTCAGTTGGATTAGCGATTCAAGATGCATCAACAGCTTTAAGAGCATACAAGATGGCTGTGAAGAGTGGACTAGGAAAAGAAATTACTCTATAAAAGTTATTGCAGGATAGTAGCCATGCTTACACTGCTTAGCAGAGATGGAAAGATCACTTTCATTTCAATGGCGGCAAGATCTTTCGGCTATGTTGCAGTTGGAATAGCATTTCCAATTTATTTAGCTAAAATCAGACTTGCACATTCAACCATCCTCTTATACTTATGAGAATGCATACCGTATAGTTTTCCAGCAAAATGAGAAATTATTGTAATTAGGTTTTCAACAAGCTCTTCCCGTGGGCTTCTCTCTCCGTGATTTATTATGACTATCTCTGTTCCATAGCTTTTAAAGAATTTCTCTAATGTTTTAAAACCAAATCTTGTCAATCTATCTGGATAAGCTATAATGACCTTAGAAACCTCTTTATTCATAACCATCCTTAGTAATTTCTGGAAGTTTCTTCTATCCTCATTTAACCCTGAACCCGCATCCTTCAAAATCTCTATCTCCCAATCGCTATCCCTAGCATAGCTTTTAATTAACTCAATCTGTCTTTCTAAGTCATCCTTTTGAGTATGAGAAGAAACTCTAGCATATCCAACTATTTTCCTTTCCTCGTGAATTCCTAAAATCCTCTTTTATCTCTGATTCAGGAACGCGGTGCAGGTGCATTTTCACCTATTGAACATGCAATAATAACTCAGTCATGTTCAAGCAAGAACAGGACTAAAGCATTCTCCTACTATTATTTATTTGGATCCGTTGCAGGCTCACTTGGATCACTATTTGGAGGATTCCCAGACATCATGGTTAAAGTTTATGGATTTAACATTTTAACTGCGTTTCAAACATTATTTATAATATTCAGTTGCTTGTCAATCATCAGTTTAACGGGGTTCAGGTTTGGTAGATCTTCATAGGCATTAACTGCATTTCTTGCATCTAACTACCTGCCCTTTTCAGAGCTTCAGTAATCTTCCTCCACATAGAGGAGAGGCAGATGATGTATTTTTAGGATTAACAAGCTTTGCTTTAGACTTATAACTCATATCAGATTGGCTATTTTAAAGAGATTGATATGATTTCTCCAGGAGAACATGAAATTCCAAGGATACCATACATTTTGATTCTTAAAAGACCTAGAAGAAGATTTAAACTTGAAAACTTTAATGTGTATCCTATGATTTTAAAAAGAAGGATAAAGAATAGTTAATGTTCATCATCGTCTCTGTGCTATTTGACTGATGGCGCTGGAAACCAGAGCTAGAAGTTGAAAAACCTTATATGCTTCAATTATGTTCTTTGCTTCATATTTCACTGTTCTACCGTCAAGTCTATCTAATCTGGGAAGAAGGGAAGCTGCGTCGGCAAAGCTGCTCCGCATAAATGTTATTTTCAACTCCACCGGCTCATCAATTTTTAATGGCTTTACCTCCCTATTTCTAAATTTTGTTACAGCATTATTCACGGATTCGCGCAGCATTTTCTCAATCATTTTCATACTTGGACTTCGCGCAGCATATCTGCTTGCCGAACGCTTTAATATTACTCTTTCCGCCCATGGAGCATATTTCTTTACATCCTCCTCCAACAATTTTTCCTCTCCAGCCACAAGGATCACTGGAATATCATGGTATCCTGCAACCCAACTATTTAGAAGAAATTCGCTTGCCTCAACACCATTCAATTCCACTTTAAATATTGAAGCTCCACTATATGTGTGATCGAATGTGGACTTCATCGTTCCAGCTTTGGCATGATAGCCTAGGAATAAGGCTACATCACATTCTTCAATCCATGAAACCATGCTTAGCGGTCTTGGAGAACCTCTGATCAATTCAGCATATTCCGGCAGATCCTCTACTAGGAGATTTATCATCGGTCCATGACTGTCAGCTATCAAGATTTCTTCAAAACCTCTTTTATGAAGTTCATCTGCAGTTATCAAAGTTATCTTTGTAGCGATTTTTCTAGCCTCATTATATAGGGATCCGCCGAGGGATAGATGAGAAGATGAAACTATATGCGGCATCCCCTCTAAATCGACCGATATAAACGCTTTCAAGGCAATCACCAAATAAACTTTACTCTTTACATTTAAAGAGTTTATCTATGTGGTAAAAGTAAGACCGTTTACAGGATATCTCTCACTGTTCTTTAGGTTCATATTTTTCACATTTAAAGTTATATTCTCTGTTAAGCTTGTAGAATTTCCATCTTCCATTATTATTATAGTCGCATCTTATGAATACATTGTTCGGCGATATCTCACTTCTATTGACAACTGCATGTTTACAGTTTAGACATGGTAGTTTTCCCAAAGTTTCACCTCATAACTATAAATAACGATTAAATTTAATTTTAAATCTTACTCTGAGAAAAATTTAAATATATACTGTTTAAGGACATAAATCTTAAAATTTTTATGATATTCTCTACAGCCTAGTTTAAAGTTAAAATTTTAGATAATTCGATTTCTAATAACACCTACATTTTCTATTGAAACTTCCACTACATCACCTTTACGTAGATATCTTGGCGGATTTCTCGCAAAGCCCACTCCACTTGGAGTCCCAGTTAAAATTATATCTCCCGGCAATAATGTGAGATAACTTGATAACTTACTTACAATTACATTTACTTTGAATAACATTTCTCCTGTACAGGCATTTTGAACTATCTCTCCATTTAATTTTGTTATTAACTTTAAATTGTTCGGATCATGTATATGATCTCTGAAAGTTATTCCGGGACCTATGGGAAGGAAGGTGTCAATGGATTTGCTTAGAAAGAATTGAATTGGACTTCTAAACTCTATATCTCTAGCCGTTACATCGTTGGCCGCCATGTATCCTAAAATATATTTGAATGCTTCATTTTCATCTACATCTTTACATTTTGCTCCAATAACTATGGCGAGCTCCCCTTCATAGTCCACTTTACTTGAAATTTTCGGTAAAATTATTGGATCATATGGACCTATTATGGAGGAGGATGCTTTAGAGAAGACTACTGGTTCTTTAGGAAGTTTTTCGTCAGCCTCCTTCACATGGCTTCTATAATTCAATCCAATTCCAATTATCTTGCTTGGATTTTGTATTGGCGGCTTCAAGACTATTTCGTATGGTTTATAGATTGCATTGGAAATATCGGTAACTTCATTCAACCTTTCAACCAAGTATTTTATTTTTTCCAATGCTTTTAATCCTCTCCTGACAAGTTTTTCAGGATTTCTCGGAAGCTCTTTTCCAGCCTTTATTTTTGCCTCCAATTCATCATAACCGTCCAACATTAAAATCTCGGTGTAAATTTTATTCAAATCCAAAATTACACCATTAATGAAGAGACCTGAGAGAATTGTTCTTCTTCCGAGAGGGGTGAATGCCATCAGCCTCAAGTTTCCACCAATAATAACTATGGAAACTGTTAGATAAAAGCATCTAAAATCTAAGAAGTGTTTAGTAAGAAGAATGATGCGAAATTTATCAGCATAATATTATTAATACCCGTTAAGAAGATTTTAATGAACATAAAAATGAATTGATACTTGTATTCTTTGACATTTTAAAGAATTATTTTAGCTTATAACCTAGATAACGGGTTTTAGCTCTTCTATTTCACATCAATCTATATAGGAGACGTATTTACAACTAAATTGAGAATTAAAAAGTTTAGAGAACGGGCTTAAACTGATAGAGAAAGAGCACATGAAAATGCCTCATCAAAACCATTTATCCTAAAATATGTGGAGAAATTAGATAAGAATGGGATGCTTATACTTATTTTAGATTTAAATAATTGGAGTGGTAATCAAATTTTAATTATTAGAATATAGCATCGTAATATTTGAAAGTCTAAATAAAATATTATAACTTAACCATTGAAAAAGTAAAATTTAATTTAAACAAATCCAACTATAAATGGGTATGCAATTAACTGGAGTTAGGAGAGAAGGAGAAATTTGAAGGTTGCAGTAGAGATAAATAATTTATCAAAATATTACGGAAGTTTTCAAGCATTGAAATCCCTAACATTAAATATTTATGAGGGAGAAATTTTCGGTTTGCTCGGCCCGAATGGTGCTGGAAAAACAACCACACTCCTCATATTGGCCACTGTAATTAAGCCATCTTCAGGAAATGTAAAGGTTATGGGAATTGATGTCACCAAGGAACCTTTAAAGGTAAGAAAAAATATTGGATTCTCATTTCAGGAGCCTAAAGCGTTAAGAGTAGATACAGTTTTAGATGTGCTTCGATGGCATGGAAAGATCTGTGGTTTAAGAGGAATAGAGCTTGAAGAGAATATTAGGAGAATTATGGCGAATCTTGGTTTGGCGAAGTATAGTGGAAAAATGTTTATGCATTTAAGTGGAGGACTCAAGAAGAAGGTTGAAGTGGCAAAGATTTTGATTCAGAAACCTAAAATAGCAATATTTGATGAACCGACAGCGCAAGTGGACGTTATAGGTAAACATGCCATTTGGAATTTGATAAGAGAGTTGAGAGATGAAGGATCAACTATTATAATTGCCACCAATGATATGAATGAGGCTGAAATGCTCTGTGATAGAATAGCCATAATACATAATGGTGTGATAATTGTGGAAGGTAAACCTGAAGAGTTAAAGGATAAGATACCTTCAGGCGACATTTTGGAGATCGAATTAGAGAGGAATTTAACGAGAAAGGAAATAGGTTTAATGGTTGAGAAAATAGGGATTTCAAATTTTAAGGCTACAGGTAGAAATATAATATTCTATATAAATAGAGGAGAGGAAATGCTTCCAATAATTATGGAGAAAATGAATTCCATAGGCATCAAGATTAAAAGAACTATGATAAAGGAACCCACATTAGATGATGTTTTCTTCTACTTTACTGGAAGAACTTTACGGTGAGAATGAAATGAGAAATATACTGCTCATAATATCTAGGGATCTAAGTAAGCTTATAAAGGAAAAATTCTTTCTCGTTATGAGATACATATCAACTTTAATTCAAATCTTCGTATATGGAGTGATAATCTCAAAGATAATTACTTTCAAAAATTTCTATAATTATTACCTGGTAGGAATATATGTCATATTAGTCTTCTATGTGGCTTTGAATGCCGGCTATGATGTTTTAGATGAAATACGAATGGGAATGCTTGAATATTATCTTTCCCTTCCAATCTCAAGAGGAGAATACATAGTTGCTAAGAGTATTAGTGGAGGAGTTCTGTCAACAGTATATTCAATACCCATACTTGCATTAATATTATTGCTGTCAAATGCATTCTCACCTTTAAAAATAATTGAAATTTTAACGCTAACATTCATATTTGCACTGAGTATGAGCGGCATAATAATCATCATCTCTCTTCAAATAAAATCTCCAAATATATCTGACATAATATATGGAGTACTCGTCACCCTACTTTTAAAGTTAAGCACAGTCTATTATCCAACAGCTGTAATGCCCTCATTCTATAAGTATCCAGCCCTCATAAATCCTGTCAGCCACATAACTGATCTCTTAAGATACATTATACTCGGAGAGGGAAGCTATTCGATTCCACCTGAAATTGCTTTTCCAGCCATATTATTTCTAGCTATGGCTTCAATCACATTTACGACGATCATAATGGAGAGAAAAGTTGAGGGGAGATGAAGATTTGGCGCTAGTGGAGATAGCTCGTCGAGAAGTGAGGCGATTCTTCAAATATAAATGGTGGACTACAGGTATAATTTTAATGAATTTAAGTGACATGGTAATATTAGGATTAATATATAATGGCATTGTAAATGCAAAGTATACTCCATATTACTTTAAGTTTCTTGCGCCAGGCATAACTGCAATGGCAGCATTCATCTCAGCCTTCTCCATTGGAAGAGAAACAGCTTTGGAGATAATAACTGGATATAATGACTATTTGAGATCTCTGCCTATTGGAGATTTCACATTGGCTTTTGGAAAAATCATCGCCGGATCATTGAGGGGAATAATTTATTCATTTCCATTCTTAACTTTAACCTTTATAATTGTAAGTGAATTTAACTTCATGAAGATACTTGAAGCTTTAATTACAATTTTCATAATAACATTGGCCATGTCAAGCCTCGGAATAGCTATAGCACCGCTCGTCAAAAAACTCAGCATCTATACAGCGTTGAGAAGCCTCTTATACTATGTAATCTATTTTTTCGGAACTATATATTATCCGAAGAATGCAATAATGGAGGTTGCAAGAAACAATAAGGTATATTTTATCGTCTATTTGATTGGAGAAGTTAATCCAGTATCTAAGGGTGCTGAAATCATTAGAAGTATTCTAAACATATCTACCATAAATTTATGGGATATAGTAAGCTTTCTAATTTCAAGTCTTACAACAATATTGATTGGAAGTTTAGTCTATGTGGAAGAGATAAGATCAAAATGATATATAATAAACCTTTAAATTGAAGAATCAAGAGTTTACCATTCGATTATCCTAAAATTATAAAATGAAACCGTTAAAAACATAATTTAAAATATTATTTTACGGTGATTTAATGGTTGAGGAATATGATCTTCTAATAAATAATATTTTAATTGTAGATGGAACCGGTAAATCTGCATTTAAAGGAAGCATAGGAATTGTAGGTGACAAAATAACATCTCTTGGAGACGTTAAAGGGGATGCTAAAGTTGAGATTGAAGGAGAAGGTTTAATAGCCATGCCCGGTTTTATAGATGCTCACAGCCATGGAGACTGGACGCTGCTATGGTATCCGAAATGCGAAAACTATGTAATGCAGGGGGTAACAACATTTGTGGCAGGCCAATGTGGAGGATCACCTGCACCTGTCGGAGAATATGTTGGAATACCATTAATGTTGATGGATTATCTATTAGAGCTGGATCCATTCATGTATTATCCTAAACCTCTCTATTCCATCGACACGGTGAATAGGTGGATGGAGGAGAAGTTCGGTTGGAAGATAACTTGGAAAACTATGGGTGAATTCTTCAAAAAAGTTGAGGAGAAGGGGATTTCATGCAATTATGCCCCACTAGTTGGACATGGAACTATAAGGTACTATGTTATGGGGAAAGATTATAGGAGGAAGGCGACGAACAGTGAAATTGACGAAATGATTGAACAGATTCATATTGCAATGAAAGAGGGATGTATAGGAATGTCAACTGGATTGGACTATGATCCAGATGTATTTGCAGATGAAGAGGAAATAGATAGATGCGTAGCTGTTTTAAAAGAGTATAATGGTATTTACGCTCCACATTGGAGAAGAACTGGAAGAAGAAGGGGAATTAAGCTTGGAGCAAGACTTCCAGACAGAATTGAAGGGATAAAACAGGTTATTCGAACATGCAAAAAGACAGGGGTTAAACTTCAAATAGCACATTTATATGGCGGATATGAGGTAATACCGCCCGGACCATCGATACTTTATAGGGCTATAGGTGAAGCCACATTAAAAGTTATAGATGAAGCAATAGAAGAGGGATTGGATGTAACATTTGACGTAATACCGTACAGTCCAAAAGGAAATCCAATGCCTTATCTATGCTCACTTTTAGCTCCATGGCTGAGAATACTTGGATCTAGAGAAAAACTCGCCTACTGGTTGAAGGTTAAAGAGTTTAGAGAAGAGATTAAGCAAGCCATATTTGCTGGAAAATGGTTTATAAGGGTAGCTTATAATCCATGTGTAAATCCTAGATGGGCTGAAAACATATACGTTGTAAAATGTAAGAGGAAGGAGTATAATGGAAAGAGCATAGCTGAAATTGCAAGATCACTTAATAGGGATCCGCTGGAAACTTACTTTGATATAATTGCAGAAGATCCAGATGCAAGGGGAGCTGTACCAGATTATAGGGGAACAGAAGAATATGTTAAGATGTTCTTTAAGCATCCAGCTGGAATGGTTGGAGTGGATATAGCCATATTTGATGATAAAAGAGAGATGAAGACTCCGCCATACAGCATTCCCGGAATAAATACATATTCGGCATATCCCTCATTCATATCAAGATATGTTAGGGAGATGAAGATATTCACCATAGAGGAGGCTGCAAGAAAAGTTTCATCACTGCCCGCTAAGGCATATAATTTAAGGGGAAGAGGATTCATCAAAGAAGGATATTATGCAGATATAACTATAATAGATATGGAGAAGTTGAAAGTAAACGGTGACGTCATAGAACCTAGAAGATATCCTTCAGGAATAGAATATGTAATCATCAACGGTGAAATCGTTGTGGAAAAGGGGAAACATACTGGAAGAATGCCTGGAAGAGTATTAAAAAGGAAGTGAAAATTTTAAATTTCCCTTCAATTTAACAATTATAGAGCAGAATGATATTCATTTTAATTGTCAAATACTCCAACTAAGTAGAGAGAAATCCACGTAAACTCATATTTACTATTTTACTGAAGTTTAAAATTAAAATTTGAGATTAAAGATACAATTTTCAATCCCTCTTTTATTACATTTTCAGTTCCACTTTCATCCATTAATTCTCCATGAGTTTGAGATCTATATTCCTGTATTTTATATGCGGATTTTCTTAATGGATGAAGAGCTCCCGCCACTGCTGGGATAATGCCTCCTATGATACCTATAAGGGGATGACTTGAGATTTGGCCTATCATCCAGCCGATGGCCATCCCTGAAGCCAATATACTTAAAGACATACCTATAGCCATTCCTCTGTGAAATGTGGACATAGGATATTGTGCTGAGAAGACTTCGCCGCTTACAGCGTCCACAACACCTCTAAGCTTAAACCCGGCATATACATATTGTAACTCCCAGATTGGATAATGGGTTAAACCCTCACATTTACAGTTAAGCGTTACCTCTGCTTTTGGACATGCAAGCTCCACCTCTCCACTAATCCTTCTATATACTCTGGCCTTTGCATACTTCTCTAAATGCTCAATCTTCAATTGGGGAGAATAGAATTTACCGTATTTTAGCATTTGCGGCTTAAAGTAAACTCTACCTTTAATGGGAAAACGGTATTCGGCTGGTATAGGTATTGGAAGAATTCTCATCGACGGTATAGCGACATATTCAGCCTCCAAGATCTCCGTTCCTTCACATTCAGCCTTCCCCTCCACATAGAAGATGTATATTGGAAGATAATGTAAATGTCTACTTATAAGTGAAACTTTCTCTTTAAAATCGCTTGGTATGCCGAACTGCCTTATAAGTATAGCCTTCAATGTTTCATAAGCTTCATTAGAATCATAGATCATTGGATAAAAATAATGTTTAGACTCCAATTTACCCGTGGAGATCTCAAAGGTTGTTCCACAATATGGACATGTAGCTATATTAACGTCTTCCGGAACCTCGAATTCTCCGCCGCAATGGCTACATTTAAGCTTCATTTAAACACCTCTTTCAATTCGCACATCGCTAACCAATCTGTCTCCAAAATAGAAGCTTATCCCTCCACCAATAATCAATGAGAGTAGAAGTGTGGAGATATGATGGGAGAAGACCATTCCAAGCGAGGATATTAAACAGCCTGCAACTGAACCTATGAAGTAGAGTATTCTATGATATGGCATTATAGGTTCCTGTGCTGTTAAAAGATGCCGATCCCATCCTGCATAGGCAGCTCTATACTGAGCTCCCCTATAGCTATAAATAACATACCAGTATGGAAGTAATGTTAAAGGTGAACGTTCAAGAATTTTGGCTCTGCAAATAAATTTTGTGAGCTCAGAAACTTTAGATTTAGCTTTCTCCCTCATAATGTTCATGGCTTTATCTCTCGCTAGAATATCAGCCTCGTCAACCGGAATCTCCGTTTTCAATATGGGAAGTTTAACTTTACTCCAATCTATCTGCATAATATCCACCGTTTCAGGATTAGCGTATCTATAATAATCAGTTAACTCTTTAATGGAGAAGTCTTCTGCACCTCTCCTGGCAAGAATGGAAATCTTAAGGGTTGAGCATATTCTATCTCTAACCATTTTTCTCCGAGTTTCTAAAATGGTTCTCTTACCCCTTTTCACAGCAACAGTTTCAACCCTCCAACCTTCATAGTAAGCTTCAGCTCTAACAGTGTAAAAATAGAAGGGAATATAGGCTCCGTCAACTGTAACTATTTTTATTTTATCTTTAATTTTTCTTAAATCAAAGTCTTCGGATATTCTCTTTTTAAATGAAAATTTAACTTCATCTCTGCTTAGAGAGGGAATTATGAGAATCTGTTCTTCCACATGAGATATCCAATTGGGATATCCGCAGTAACCGCAGATTGCAACTATGGTTTCAGGTGTAATTTTCAGGGGAGCCCCGCAACGTTTACATCTATACTCTTTGATGGCAGTTACCATTAGAAACACTCTATTTCAATTCTTCACCGCATGTAGGGCAATATTTGGCTTCACTTGGAGCAATATGCCCTTTAGAACACCATTTAACTCTTCTGCCGCAATATGGGCAGAAATTGGCTCCAAGAGGAACAGGTTTACCACAATATGGACAATTAGATTGCTTAGGAGTGGATGTGGCTATTGGAGCACCACTTGGCTGGCTGGCTGCTGTTTGAGAAGATGGCTGAGGAGGAGGCTGCATAACAGGCGGTATGAGAACCATTCCGGCACCTATACCGGCTCCTGGACTTTTACCAAGCTCTTTAGCCATCTCCTTGGCAGTTTCCATTTGTAGAACATATCCACTTTGGACGCCGCCACGCATAATCCAGAAGAGCCTATCTCTCCATTCGCCTTCCGTATCAACACCTTCAAAAACCACTTTCTCCAAGTTTATTCCAAGTTCTGAAAAATCCTTTCTGAGGAGAATTGTCAGCTTCTCTGTAACTTCACTCTGCTTTACATAAACATCCTGTATACTTGTTTTACTTAAATAGGCCATGATCTTCTCGTTGAAGTATCCTCTAAGATAATCATTTAGCTCTTCTGTTGTAAAGGCATTCTGTGGACCTACAACTTTATTTACAAGTAGTGAGGGATCCTCCACTCTGAAGTAGAAGCTTCCGTGGAATAGGAGGGGAGCCAGCTCCACAGTCTGCGTTCTTCCACCAAACTTTCCCTGAAACCTTCTAAGCGAAACAAAAATGATTATCGATCTGAAAATGCTCGTACCATATAAACCTTCAACTAAACCACTTAGAAATGGAACATTCTGAGTATCCAATACATGTCTTCCAGCACCTAGAATACCATAGATCTTTCCATCTCTATAGAAAAGTGCCGTTTCAAACTCCTTTACTATTACTACACTTCCCCATGGAATAACATCATCTGGAAAACGCCAGACTATTTCATCTTCACCTGGATTAACCCATTCTATGACCTTTGGTTTCAATCCTCCAATACCCCTTGCAACTTTGCCTAAACCTTTACCTAAAATGTCGATCATAAAGCGTTCACCTCAAAGTTATTAAACGCCTTTAAATACTTTAATTCTCCTATCGATTACATCATTAATCTTAGAGAGAACTTCATTTATCCTTAAAATGACTTCATTTTTCACCGTTGAAACTTTAGCTGATCTTAAAACTTTAACGGATAATTCTTTGATTTCTTCAGCCAATTCTACAAGTTTCCCATCTATATCTCTAACTTTTTTCAAATCTGGGAGTTCTATGTGAATTCTGCTGTAATGTGGAGCATATCCTGCCTCAGAGTATCTAAGCTTGTCTATGGTTAACCTGACATTGGAGATTAAATCTTCAATTCTCCTTGCAAGTTTAAAATCGAAGTCTAAAATTGATGCTGCTGCTTCCTCCAAGTTTCTTCTAGCATCTGACAATAAGTCCACTACGTAACTTCTAATTAAACGGTCATCCTCTCTTATAAGTTCTCTCTTCTTATAACCGCTAAATCCAGGAATCATGGTTTCAAGCTTCTCGATCCAGGTAAGCTTCTTAGACATATAATCACCGATAAATTCAATTAAAACTTTCATGTAAACTATTTAAGAGTTGAGGGACATATTCCACACATATTTTGATTATATAAAATTTCAAATAAAAAGTTGATATTAGGAATTAATGTGAGATTAATTGAAATTAAAATGTAATTTAGCCTCCACTTATAATGGGCATTAAGACTATTCTATCAGAATCTACGATTAGGGAGTCAAGGGTTGAAGGTTGACCGTCCACTAGAATTATTATCCTCCCCTCCAGATCCAATGGTAATTTAATTATATCTCTAATTTTAACTGGTTTATCAACTCTGATCTTCATGCTTCTTCCACCAATATATTCTGCTAAGTAGCCTAAAGCTCTTATAAAGGCCATCCATTTCACTCTTCAAGCTTAACATATTTCTCTAATATGGGAATGGTAAAGTCTAATCCAAACTTTTTAAGAGTTGATTTTCTAGGTACTCCTCTTTCGTCCCAGCCTCTCCTCTCATAATATTTAGAGAGCAGTTCATTCCAAAGCTTTTTATCCAGTTTTTTTCCTGCAAGAGGCCCTTTCGTTAAAGGTTCCTCAAACCATCTGGTAGGCGGAGTATCCATTTCTCTATTCCAATCTCCTTTATACTCTCTTATCCAGAAAGCTCTTATCAGAGAATATATTCTATCTCCAACTTCAAAGAAATCTTTCAATGAAAGGTTCACTCCGGTGGCAGCTTTAAAGAATTTCACATACCAGTCGAGATTGAAGCCCAGTTCTATCCATGGAAGTCTACAGGTTACTAGAGATTCAAACATTCCTCCTCGTATTCTTTGAAACTCCAATACTTTGTCAACTTTAATATCATCATATTTAAATCGGCCGATGCTGATCTCCCATGAAATAACCCATGCATCCTTATGATGAGCACCTATAGGGGATGTTCCGAACGCTAATGCCATTCCTGGAGCTGCATGGCAATCATAAGCAGATATTTCAAGCCCTTTAACATGCATAGCCCATCTTTCAGATCCTTCGCCAAGTTTTCTAGAAATTTTTCTCACACCTTCAGCCAGCAGGTTTCCAATTCCACGTCTATAGGAAATGTCATATAAAAGTTCCTTGGCTTTCTCGAAGTCTCCCCACTCGATCTTCTCATTCACTAAACCTTTCTCTGAAGCCTCCATGATAAAGCCTATGACATTTCCAGAAGATATTGTATCTATTCCCATTTCATCACAAATTCTATTTAAAACTCCCACTTTCCTTATATCGCCAACACCTATATTACTGCTCAACATAGTTACATTCTCATAGTCAAGCTCGGAGCTTCTTCCCTCAGCATCCTCAATGACATTTCCACATTGCATGTTGCAGTATGGGCAGCCTCTCCTCTTAATCTTCACCTTTTCCATGGCGTAGCCATTAACATTTTCAGCGAAATCGAAAACTCCCTCTCTAAAATTATATGTTGGTAGTGTACTGTTCTCCTGGCACCATTCAACGGTCATCATAGTTCCCTGCCTAATCCAGAAGTCATATCCACTGGCCTTTCTAATGGATTCATAGCCCATTCTTCCAAGCTTCATTAACTCATCCATATCTGCAACTGGAATTTCACCTGTACCTTTAAAGACTACGGCTTTAACCTTCTTGGAACCCATAACGGCACCCATTCCAGGTCTTCCACCAGATCTACCCTCCTGTGATATTATTGTGGCAAATTTAACGAGGTTTTCTCCTCCAGGACCTATAACAAGTATGCCGCAGTCTGATCCAACATTCTCTCTTAGTTTTCTTTCAGCTTCAAATGTGCTTAGACCCCATAGATCTGAAGCATTTCTAATTTCAACTTTATCATCCTCCACATATATGTAGACGGGTTTTTCGGAGACACCTTCCAAGATTAATGCATCATAGCCGGCTCTCCTCATATGAACCGAAGCCATTGTTCCAACATTTCCATCACCATATCCTCCAGTTAGAGGACTTTTAGAAGCCACCACCATTTTTCCACTGCTGGCAATGGGTAATCCGGTTAATGGGCCTGCAGCAAAAATCAACTTATTCTGAGGTGAGAAAGGTTCAACTCCTATTGGAAGTTCATCCCATAAAAGTTTAACAGCGAAGCCTCTTCCCCCAATGAAATTTAAAGCTAAATTTTCATCATAATTCTCCACCTTGCATCTTCTCTCACTTACATCTACTCTTAGAAATTTTCCAGTCCAACCCTTCATTTAAACGTCACCAAGATAAAATAGTGTTGGAAAGTTTAAATGCTTTCGGCTATGATAAGACTTTTAGATTAATAAAAACAATAATTCTAATTGTTGAGAGGTTCAATTATGAGTGGAGGAGAATTTTTAAAAATAGCGGCGACAGGAGATTCATTTATAGCCACAAAACTTTCCACATTTAAAGAGAATGGATTTATAAAAATATTAGAGTTGATTAGAAGCGCCGATGTAAGATTCACAAATCTCGAAGTTTTAATAAACGATTTTAAAGGTTTTCCAGCAGTACAGAGCGGCGGAACATATGCTGGAAATTACAGTTATATAGCTGATGAATTGAAGTGGATGGGGTTCAACATTGTTAGCAGAGCCAATAATCATGCCATGGATTATAGGGAGCTTGGACTTGTCGAAACAACGAAGAATCTGAATAGAGTCGGCATTGTTCATGCCGGTGTCGGCTTAAATTTAGGAGAGGCTAGAAGTCCAGCATATCTTGAAACTTCTAAAGGCAGAGTTGCATTAATATCTGCAGCATCCACATTTCCCGTTGAAGCGAGAGCCGGTGAGAAGAGACCTGACATGCAGGGCAGACCTGGTTTAAATCCATTGAGATTTAAAGTTACATATGAGATAACGGAGGAAGTGTTTTCAGGAATAATGAAAATAGCTTCCAAAATGGGCTATAAATTGAGGAAGGATCAGGAATCTATAAGGATTTTCGGAATGACCTTTAAACGTTCAGATAAGTTCAAAATAGAATATGAGTTGAATAGGAGAGATGAGGAAGGAAATTTGAAAGCAATTAGAGATGCTGCAAGAATGGCCGATTATGTAATATTCAGTTTACATGCACATGAAAGATATGGTAGCATTGAGATTCCAGCTCCATTTATAGAGGAGATTGCGAAGAAGAGCATAGATGCTGGAGCCGATCTATTCATCGGGCATGGACCGCACGTTTTAAGGGGAATTGAAATTTACAGGGGAAAGCCAATATTTTATAGTCTCGGAAACTTCATATTTCAAAATGATCTGATAAGGAAGCAGCCTGCAGATCTCTATGAAAGATACAATTTGGATTGGAATGCAACACCAGCAGACCTTTACGATGCAAGAGAGAAGGGTAGACCTGGATCAAGCATTACAGGATTTAAATGGTTCACTGAGAAAGAGGATTACTGGGAAACTATTCTAGCATATTTAAGTGTAGATGGAGATGAACCGGTTGAAATAAAACTTTATCCAATTGAACTTGGCTTTCGAAGAAATAGGGCTAATAGGGGAAAACCAATACTGGTTGAAGGTGAAAGGGCTGCTAAAATTTTAGGTAAAGTTGAAAAACTGTCAGAGAGGTATGGAACTAAAATTAGAGTGGAGAAGAATATTGGAATAGTGGAGCTTAAATAATGCTCTTAAACTGCCTCTTAAATTTTTGATTTAAAACTTTCAATCAATTTTTTAAATGAAATTCGCCATCTAGGAAATTCGGCGGAGTTTTCAGGATAATTTGAGCAGAGTTTCTTCACCCTCTCCATATAATCAACCACCACTTTCAATTTGAAGAGCAATGTAGGCCGTGAGATTAGTTTGAGAGCCTGCCCAATCTTCTTTACAAGTTTAAGGTTAAGTTCACCCTCTCCACCCATTCTATTTATATCTTCTCCACTTACAAGTTTCCTCTTAAAGATGAAGGTTAAATCTTCATCGGATAATTTTTGAAGAAAGATTCTTAATATTTCAAGTGAAACCTGTTTCAAACCGTAATCTGCAAGATATTTTCTAGTGTAACTCCAAAGGGAATTCATACTTGCCACTCCATTTCTCTCTAATGCAGATATGATGGTTTCTGAAGCATGCTTAGCACTTATAAGGGAGGGGCCTATCCCACCTCCATGGATTGGATTGCAAGTTGAGGCTGCATCTCCAATTGCAACTATTCCATTCCCTACTGGAACTAAAAGAAACCTTCTAGTTGGAACGACACCTCCACCGCTATGTATAATTCTTCTAGATTTAAATTCAGCTTTACAGGCAATATGCTTCATGAATTGAAGCTTCGGATTTGGATGGTTAGATGTTGGTTGAACACCCAATCCTACATTTAAAATTTTGGATTTTTTAGGGAAAATCCACCAGTATCCTCCAGGTGCAACCATCTTTGAAAGGTAAATATTTGCATAATGAGTATCATATTCCCCGTCAATTTCAACAATCTCCCGGTAACATATATTTGTGTCTGACGAATCTATTTTTTCATTTATCCACCATGAAGATGGAAGCTTACTTCTCACAGCGGCTGCAAATCCAGATGCATCAACAACAACTTTACTGGAAAGTTCAAATTTCTCATGAGTAGATAAATCGATGCACTTTACACCTGAAACGAAATTTTTAGTTAACAGTGGAGTATAAACATGGGTATTTGGATAAAGATTCACACCTGAATCTAAAGCCATCTTTAAAAGTCTTCTTCCAAAAGCTTTTCTATTAATAGCGAATCCTTCACCTTCAACCGTTACATATTCTTCTTCATCAGGCGAGTAAACTTTAACTCCGCGAAAAACTCCATCCAATTCTTCTCCTGAAGGATAGCTTAACCCTAAATTGTCAAAGTGATGCTTACCTATAGCATCTCCGCATACTTTCTCCCCTATTTCATCTTTAAATTTCCTGTCCAACAGGGCTACTTTAAAACCTTTCTCAGCTAGGATATGAGATGCGTAGCAACCTGCAGTTCCGGCACCAACAACGATGACATCGAAGAATTTGGGGGAGATCAATAGGAAACCTCCTAACAGGCAATTAACAATAACTTAAATATAAAATTATTCCGGAAAATTTCGATAGAAATACTATTAATAGCCTCTTGAATATAAAATAGATTGAGGTGTAAAAGATGAAGGCTTTAAGGGCAGATCTCCTCTACACTGGCAAGCCAGGTGAAGTGCTAAGAAATGTATATGTACTGTTCGAAGGGGAAAAGATAATTGGAGTATCGGAGGAAAAGCCGAGAGAAGGGGAAATAATAGATTTTGATGGAAGCATTGTTACACCTGCATTTATAGATAGCCACTGCCATATAGGTATGAATAGACATGGAGAACCATCAGCTGAATCAGAATCCAACGAGAAATATGGTCCAGTATTACCGTTGATCGACGCCATATATTCAGTATATTTGGATGATAAAGCCTTTAAAGAGTCCATAGAGCATGGAGTGTTATATTCATGTATTCTTCCGGGAAGCGGAAACATAATAGGAGGTAAAGGAGTTTTAATAAGAAATTATGGAAGAGATGTAGAGGAAGCATTCATAAAATATGCAGGAGTTAAAGCTGCATTAGGATATAATCCTAGAAGTACAGTGGATTGGAAAGGTGTAAGACCTTACACTAGGATGGGTGCAATAGCTATACTTAGAAGATGGCTTGAAAAAGCAAAGGACCAATTGAAACTTGTTGAGAGAGGGAAGAAGACCTTGGAAGAAGTGGATCCGGAGATTAAACATCTATTTCCAGTGGTTAAAGGCGAGGAGAGATTGAGGGTTCATGTACATAAAATGGATGATGCAGCTGGATTATTGATGATAAAGAGAGAGTTCAACTTGAAGGTGACTGCTGAACACCTTGGAGATGTACATTCAAAATTTACCTTCGAGAAATTGAAAAAGGAGAATATTCCAATAATTTATGGACCGCTGGACAGCCATGCATACAAAGTTGAATTAAAGCATAGATCATGGAGAAATGCAAAATTAATTGTAGAAGTTAAACCACTATTCTCCATAATGTCAGATCACCCTGTCACTTTACAGAGAAACATATTTCTACAGACAAGATTCTTCAGGAGATTCGGTATGAGCAAGGATGAATGTATAGCCCTACTCACATCTAAAGCTGCTAGAATACTTGAAATCGATGATAAACTTGGAACAATTGAAAATGGTAAATGGGCATCCATGATAGTTTGGAGTGGAGATCCATTCAGCTTGGATTCATATCCGAAGATGGTTATAGGAGAGGGAAAAATACTTCACGAAGAAAGTTAAAGTAAAATTTCCACATTTTATTTTAAACCTATCAATGCTAATAGAAAGCTTGCCAAGTAAGGTTCAAGCAAAATTAGCAGAATAAGTCTTATAAGATCTGACAGCATGCCAACTTTAAACATGTTCCAAAGCTTCACATATCCAGATCCATAAACTATTGCCATTGGAGGAGTTGTACTTGGAAGGGCGCTTGAAATTGAAGAAGCCAATGCAGCCGACAGAATTGGAGGTATAGGATTAACTCCTGCACCTTTAGCTAAAGCAGCAGCCAAGGGGCAAGCTATAATTGATGATGCAGTATTTGAAGCTGGATAAGTTAACAGAAAACCTAGAATGGCGCTTATAGCTGAAATGGTCCAAGGATTATTTGCCCATCCACCTCCAACATTCATTACGATAAGGGAAAGCCAATTCGTGAAACCGCTGTTCTCTAAGGCTTTCCCCATGGCTATTCCACCGCCAAATATGAAGATAACGTTCCAGTCAATTCCGGTTTCTATTTCATCCCAAGTTAGAAGCGGCCTTCCCTCTATGGGAATGAAACCTAAAAGAAATATTGCTAAAACTGCAGGTAAGACTTCAGGGATTAACGCTCTAACATTTTCAGATAATCCTGAAAATTCAGGATAAATATTTGAGATCACCATTAACGCTCCGGGAAAAATCCACAGAAACAATGTTAAAGAGAAGATTGAAAGTACAGCTTTCTCACTTGGACTCATAGGGCCAAGTGAAAGCAATTTTTCACGCATAAGTTTAGAGTTGAAGAATACCTCTTTCAAATCAATTTTAATAACTTTAAATACAATTATCCATGAAATTAAAAGTCCTAAAAATGCATGGACACTGCCAATTATAAACCAATCGAAGAATGTTATAGTAATATTTGGCATAACCTCCTCTATAACCTTTTTTGCTACAAGATTTGGAGGAGTACTTATGAGAAGAAACATTGCACCTGCAGTGGCAGCCTGTCCAAGAGCAAGCATAACAGCCTCAGAAAACTTCTCCTCTCTGGTAAAACCCAAAGCTGAAAGATAGGCTAAAACTATCGGATACATGAGTGAAGTGGAAGCTGTGATTGAACCGGTTACGGTGAGAAAGAAGACTGGGAGACATGCAATGAAGAATGCCACTAACATGGGGTTTCCTCCCTTATAGATGGTTGAAAGCTTGAATGCTATACGTTTATCTAGACCCCAAGTTTGAAATGCCCTTGCTAAGACGAAGCCTCCCATGAAGATCCATATAATCTTATCCATAAATGAGGAAAGAGATTCACTCCAAGATACGAAACCCAATGTAGAGAAAATTAAAGGTGCTAGAAGCGCCGTTAAACCCAGTGGAATAACTTCTGAAACCCACCATGAAGCTATCCAGAGCATTCCTCCAAGAGCTATTTGTGGAGCTTTTAGAATTGGGGTTTTAGCAGCTGAACTTGCCTCCACCACGTATGGTAGCGGCGGAATTATGGAGAGAACTATGAATATTAATGGTCCAATTGCAAGCTTCATAATTCTTTTATATGCGTCATCCATTCTAGACCCCCAGCCGTTTTTACAAATGTAAATAAAATATATAAATTTCACCCTTCACAACTAAATTGAAACACTCTGAACTGTTGGAAAATTGGAGAAATACATGAGAAGATAAACTTATTTGCAGAATTAACAAATATTAAATAATAAATTGTATAGGGGAGTAATTATGGAGGAACTTACCCGTAAAGCTGTCGAAACAGCCCTATCGGAAGGTGCAACCTACGCAGATATAAGAATAATTGAGATTACAAGGGAGAATATAACAACTAGAAATGGAAAAGTGAGAAATGTTGGAATAGGAAGAAGTAAAGGATTCGGTATAAGAGTTATAGTTGACGGTGCATGGGGATTTTCAAGCCACTATGAACTAACTCCAACAGAAATTGAAAAAGTTGCAAAAGAAGCAGTTAAAATTGCAAAGGCAAGTGCAAAATTAAAGAAGAAGGATGTGAAATTAGCCCCTGCAAAACCTGTCAGAGACACTTATAAAACACCATATAAAAAGGATCCATTCAAAGTTCCATTAGAAGAAAAAATAAAGCTTCTAATAGAGAGTGATAAGAGAATAATGTCGAAGGGAGATTTAATTAAAGTTGCAACTTCAGGAATGAGAATATATAGAGAGAATAAAATCTTCGCTAATAGTGAAGGATCATACATAACTCAGGAAATAACATGGTGTGGAGCAACCACAAGAGCAGTTGCAGTAGGCTATGGAGATGTTCAAGATAGATCATATGATGGAAGAAACTTCAATACAGGAGGATATGAGATCATTGAAGATGCAAACCTGCTGGAGGCAGCTGAAAAAAGCGGAGAGGAAGCCATTAAACTACTTCAAGCCAAGAATTGTCCATCAATGGTAACAGATCTAATAATCGGTGGAAGCCAACTGGCACTGCAAATCCATGAATCATGTGGACATCCCACGGAGCTTGATAGAGCACTGGGAGCTGAAGCAGCATATGCTGGAACAAGCTTTCTAACTCCAGATAAACTTGGAAAGTTCAGATATGGAAGCAACATAGTGAATTTGGTTGCAGATGCAACTGCACCGAGAGGGCTAGGAACCTTCGGATATGATGATGAAGGAGTACCAGCCCAGAAGGTTTACCTGGTGAAGGAAGGAATCTTTGTAAACTATCTTAGCGACAGAACATCGGCTGGAGAGCTTGGACTTCCATCCAGTAGTGGAGCTGCCAGAGCTTCAGGATGGAATAGAATACCAATTGTGAGAATGACAAATATAAATTTGGAGCCGGGTGACTGGGACTTCGACGAACTAATACAGGAAACAAAGAAGGGGTTGTATGTTGAAACAAATAGAAGTTGGAGTATAGATGATAAAAGATTAAACTTCCAGTTTGGAACACAAATAGCATATTTAATTGAAAACGGAGAGTTCAAAGAGCTGATAAAGAATGCCGTTTATACTGGTATAACACCGGAATTCTGGGGGTCCTGTGATGCTATATGCAACGAAAAATATTGGAAGATGTGGGGAACACCAAATTGTGGTAAAGGTCAACCTGGCCAAGTTATGTATGTTGGACATGGAACAGCGCCTGCCAGATTTAAAAATATAAGGGTGTTTGGAGGTGTGAGAAGATGATTCTGGGAAAAAATACATGTTTGGAGCTTGCTGAAAAAACCATTAAAGAAGCATTGAATCTAGGCGCAACACAGGCTGAAGCAAGAATACAAACATATACGAGCTATTTAACCAGATTTGCAAATTCAATAATACATCAAAATGTAGGTGAAACCAATGTTTCACTAATCCTTAGATTCATATATGGAAAGAAGATTAGCACTGTAAGTATAAATGAGGTAACCTTGGAAGCTATAAGGAAACTTGCTGAAACGGGACTTAAAATAGCTAAGGTATCTGAAGAGGATCCTGAATTCATAAGCCTTCCAGAACCTCAACCCATCAAACCTTTAGAGGGAATTTTCGTTAAGGAGACTGCTGAATGTACAGCAGATATGAGGGCTGAAATGGTTAAGGAGCTTATAGATGAGGCGCATGCATATTCATCTAAAGTGAAAGCTGTTGCAGGAGCCCTCTCAACTACTGTTATGGAATTTTCAGTGGCAAACTCGCTTGGAGTGCGAGCTTATACTGTGGGCACAATGGCCAATCTATCAACCAATATAATTTCAAGAGAGAATGATTCTGAAGGATTTGGATATGCAGGAGATGTTTCATTAAATGTTAATGAGTTGAAGCCTGCTGAACTGGGCAGAGAAGCTGCTGAGAGATCTGTTGGAAGTTTAGGGGCAAAAACTATTGAACCGGGAGAATATGAAGTGATTTTGGAACCCTATGCAGTTATAACTGCTTTAGGATATACTAGAAGTGGTTTCAGCGCCCAATCATACATGGATGGAACAAGCTTCATGAATGACCTTATAAATAAGAAAGCATTCTCAGAGAAATTTACACTTTGGGATGATGGTAGAGATTTAAGGGGGATTCCAACACCCTTCGACGTTGAAGGAATACCAAAAAGAAAGATAATGTTAGTTGAGGAAGGAGTGCCTAAATCACTTGTATATGACAGTTATACAGCCCATAAGGAGGGAAAGAAATCAACCGGCCACGCCACAGGATATATTCCTATGCCGACAAATCTCTTCATGAAAACAGGGGATTCCACGAAGGAGGAGATGATAAAGGAAACGAAGAAGGGATTATTGGTAACTAGATTCCACTATGTGAGATATGTTCATCAAAGGAAGCTTGTAATTACAGGGATGACTAGAGATGGAACATGGTATATAGAGAATGGAGAGATCAAATATCCCGTTAGAAATCTAAGGTTTACGGATAGCCTGCTGAGAACTTATGCAAACATGGAGCTTGTGGGTAGAGAAGTGAAGAGAAGTAGAGGTGCAGTGGCACCGGCAGTTAAAGCAAAGATCTTCAGATTTACAGGCGTCACAAAATACTGAAATTTAAATCCATTTTTTATCCATAAATTTAAAATAGATATTTTAAGTTATCTTAAACCATGAACTGTAAAGTTGAAGAGTACATTATAGACGAATTTCTCCAAACCAAAATAAAAGTTTACACTATAGGGGAAGGGAAACCGAAAATTTTAATAACAGGCGGAATACATGGAGATGAAACTACAGGGATTTATGTTGCATTTAAACTTAAAGAATATTTAAGTAAAAGAAGTGTTAATGGAACTGTCAATATAATTCCAATCTCCAATCCGCTGGCTTTCAGAAGCAGATTGAGAGCTTCACCTGTAGATGGCCAAGACTTGAATAGGGTTTTTCCGGGAAATCCGAGTGGAAGCCACACAGCCAAAATAGCCGCAAAAATATGGGAGATAGCTACAGATGCAGATTATATTTTAGATTTACATTGCTGCGGCCAAACATGCTATCCATACATCTTGGCAATACATGAAGAATATGATCATGTAAGAGAATATGTTCTTAAAATACCGCTTCCATATGTAGTGGAATCTTCAGGGCTGAGAGGCCAATTATTCATAGAAGCTTCACATCAAGGTAAACCTGCCGCCATAATAGAAATGACAGGTGGACAAGGCATATATAATCCTGAAACAGCTGAAATGCTGTTTAAAGGAGTAGAAGGGTTACTTGTAAACTTAAATATACTTGAGGGTGAGAAAAGTAGTTTAAAACCGAAACTCTTCGGAAAATTAAAGCCAATAATCATAGAATCCGAAGGCTTCTTCAAACCTAAAATAAAACCCGGAGTAGAAGTTGGAGAAAATTCAGTGATAGGGGAGATTGAGGGAGTAGGAGAGGTGAAGGCTAAAATTGAAGGTTTAATATGCAGGGTGAGGCCGCCATCATATGTGTTCAAAGGAGAATCCATTGCAAGTATAGCGGTGAAGATTTCTTGACAAAGTGAAAAGCCACCTCACGCCAATTTCAAAAGTATAATTTTATTTTAATAGTTGATGATGAAGCTTCAAGAAGGACAGTTGCAGATGGAGAGGGAAGAGAAGAGAAAAATACTGACGCTTGCAATGTTGACAAACTTCTTCTCTAATACCATAACGAATATAAATACGAATTATAGTGGAGTCTACGCCGCTGAAAAATTAAATTTAAAACCGCATCAACTTGGAACAGCATCATCTATAAGCACTATAGCCACCCAGTTAACACAGCCTATATGGGGATATTTAAGCGATCTGAAAGGGATAAGAAAATATTTTACAGCTGCAGGATACTTGGCTGCCGGGTTAGCTATAGCCATAATATACAAGCTTCAAAGCTATATTCAATACATTATAGCAGTATCCGTTACATGGATATTCTGGAATGGAGCATATACATGTTGGCAAGCATTAATAGGGGATGTAACTTCGAGAAGTGGGAGGGGAAGATTCATAGGTGCATTGGGTTTTGCAGCAAATTTAGGAGGCATGGTTTCATCGATACTTGCAGGATTTATCATAGATATTTATGGTTATGGAGCCCTCTTCAACCTTTGCATAGTTTTTGCAATTGCCTCTGCAATCCCCACATTAGCTATAAAGGAGGAGAAGAGAAGGAAAATCAAAACAGAAAATATACCTTTAAGAAACGTGATAACTGGAAAATATAGGTTATACTTGGCTGTAAGTATGGGTTGGTGGGGAATAATGTCCATTGCATGGCCGCTTTTCTCAATAACCCAAGTGAAAGTATTTCATTTCACAAAGACCGAGATAGGATTACTCGCGTTAAGTGGAAGTATAGTAAGCACATTCACCTCGCCGATATGGGGAAGAGCAGCCGATAAGATAGGGAGAAAACCTCTACTTACAATATCGCCGATATTTGCATCCATATGGACATTTGCATATGCATTCTCACAAAATTATATGCAAGTGTTAATTTTAACGATGATAGGAAATATCGGTGGAACAGCATTAATGACAGTTTCAAACATATATTTACTGGATACAATAATACATAGAGAGAGGAGAGCCACACTAATATCCATATATAATATATTGACGGGAGCTGCAGAAGCAATAGGCCAGTATATTGGTGGACAACTTGGAAGCATAATAGGATTAAGGGAAACCATGACCATAGCGGGAATACTTAGACTAACATATACTATCCCAATTTTAATATTGCCGGAAACTGTTAAAAAGGGGAGAAAAATTAATTTTATCCTCCAGGTTCACCGCCCTCGGCACCGATAGGTGTACAATAACCATAATAGGATATGGGCGATGGAGAACCCTCACCATAATAGTTTAGATAAGTAAAATGGATATACTCGATGCCGCCATAGTCCCTAAACTTCCAACTTGGCTCCGAAATATATCTATATGCAACGTGGCCTCCACACCAATTCTCATTAAAATCCTCAATAATATTTCCGAGAGCATTTTCGAACCATACGTTGAGACATGAATCTTGAGGATCCCAATCAAAATCCTGGAAGTATATGGTGGTTACCTCTGGACCAGTACCCCACTCATAGATGCAATGCTCTTCAGTTGAACCTATAGTTGGCAGATATCCGGACACGTGATCTATCGGCGGTCCATGTACAGTTAACGGTTTAACATATCCACTTGCAAGAACTACACTCTGCATTGATAATATTAGCAAAACTGAAATAACAATTTTATTTAATATCTTAGCCATTTTTATCGATATATATATATATATTAAAATATTTCTTATAAATATTGTGGTGAATACTTTGAAGATGCTTATCTTGCTTCTACAATTATTTCTGTTAGGTAATATTTTTTCATTAAGCAATATAATTGTGCCAAATATTGAATATGATTATCTTGAGGTTCTAATATATGAAAATGGAGATGTTAGAGTGAGTATACATTCAAATATTGATTTTGAATCTATTCCTATTCCTGTAGTTGTAAAGGGATTAGAGGAGGGAGTAGTACTTGTGGATTATATTATCGGTAGATATGTTGATTGTGCATTTTATTTCAGGTTGGATTTAACCAGCAGGGATGTAGCTGAAGCTCAAGCTGTAGAAGCAGTTAAATATGTGGAGAGATGGCTGTCTATTCAATTTGATCAGGAGAATAAAAGTGAATATCAATGGCATACATACAAAGTTTTTAAGTACGTATTTTACACTAAAAATTTCAATCCAGATGCTATAGAAGAGAAAATTTTGAATATTATTCCTAAAGATGGATTGGCTTCAATGATAAATAAAGAAACAATTAAAGAAGGGGAAAGAATATTTTTCATCACATATCCTAACATTAGAGGTGGTAAAGTTCATTTTGACATGTATAAGCCAAAATATTTCAATTTTAAGATTGGAGGAACATATACACTGGATATTTTTAAAATTTTTAACTTTACAGGACCTCTAATCATAAGTAAGAATGTTCCAAA
>QMRB01000003.1 GCA_003649185.1 Thermoproteota archaeon
AGGTTTTCTAGTTAGTTTTGCACCGTTCTCATCTGCTTTATATTCTCTCTCCCTTGAAACTGCAGCCTGTATTATGAAGGCAGCTATCGGTGCAAATATTATTGCCAATATTGCAGATATTATTGATCCTTCATCTCTCCTTCTATCCCCTGCACCGAAATATAATCCCCACCTTCCCATATATGCTATATAACTTATTGCCCCTGCAAGTGTTGCCGCCATTGTCGAGATCAGAATGTCCCTGTCAATTATATGTGAGATTTCATGTCCTATGACGGCTTCCACTTCATCTTCATCCAGTATTGTTAAAAGCCCTTTAGTTACCGCTACAACACTTTTGCCTGGACCTCTACCTGTTGCAAATGCGTTTGGAGCAGATGTCTCTATGACTGCCACTTTGGGTTTCGGTATTTTGGCGCTTATAGCTACCCTCTCAACTATTCTATGCAGTGTTGGATATTCATTTTCACTTACAATTTTTGCGCCTGTCATGGCTAGAACGATTCTATCAGAATATAAGTATGCTATGAAATTTGTGAAAATGGCCATTATAAGGGATGCTTCTAGAGCTCCAATAGGATTTCCGAAGTACCATCCAACAGCATATCCTGTAAGTAGAAATAGAAGTGTAAGGGTGGTGAAGAGGAAAGCTAACCTCAGCAATTTAGTCCCCCTGAAAATGAGATGAAGCATACACTTAAAAAGTTAATGTTACAGGTAATGTTGAGCTGCAGAGCACATGTCGCTGAGAATTTTTTCAGGATCTGCAGCTTTCACGAAGGCGGAAGCGAGGAGGACGCCGTCCGCTCCAAGCTTCAATGCTGCTGAAACATCATTGGATGATGATATTCCAGCGCCGCATAAAACTTTCACTGATGGTTTATAATTTTTGATTAGCTTAACCGTGTTGGATACTATTTCCGGTTTCACCTTGCTTACAGCTCTTCCAGAACCTATTAGCTCTGGAGGCTCAATGGCCACAGCCCAAGGATTCAGTGAAGCTGCCAACATTGAAACTCTCTCATTATTGGCGCATATCAATGTTAATAAGTTTAATTGTTTAGCCCTTTCAACAGCTTCATCTAAACTTGCAAGAAGCATTCTCCTTTCAGAATGATTGAGCAATGTTCCAATAGCTCCAGCATCCTTCACAGATTCAGCTGAAATATGCCCTGTATGGGAACCTGGACTTATAGGGTCAATATGCTGAGAAAAAATGGGGATTTCTACTGATTGCGCTACTAGCCTTAAATCGGTGAACTGTGGACAGACAATGACTGTTACTCCTGTATTTTTGGAGACTTTTTCAGCTATCTCTGCAAGTTTAAGAGCTCTTCTACCTGTAGCTTCCCTATAGCATTTAAAGTTTAAAACTATCACTGGAAATTGGAGAATGTTCAATATTAGCTCACCCTTTTAAATCGGCTTTTCAACTTTTCTAAAACCATTGGCAGAGTGGTATACTCCATTTCTTCAGGTCCTAGCCGTGCAGGCATGAATGGTCCATGTCTACGCATATAATCCACGATCTCCATGGCTTTTCTCCTAGACCATTCGAAGGCTGGATCATCGAATAGGTCTGCTGGACCCTCCAGGTAGCCGTCTCTCAATTGGAAACCTAACGCTACAACTCTAGGCGGCCCATCAAACCTTGTACATTTAGCATCATCTAAGGATACTGGCATTAATGGACCGTTATGGCTTCCTCTCATCCATCCAGCTACTAAATGTGGGAAGGCGAAGGCTTCAAGAATTTCCCCCACTGCAGGTAAACCGCTCTGAGCTCTAACTATACATACCGGGTCGTCTTTTCCAACATATCTTCCAGCTATAAGGGAAAGTCTACTTGTACTTGCCGATGCAGCGGGAAGACCATCCTTCCTATAAATTTTGGAGATTACATATCTGCTTGGAGTGCCTATAAGAGCTAGGAGATCATACATCTCTTCCGGACAGCTGAGCTCCACTGACAATCCCTCCATAACATCTAAAATTTGAAACTTGAAGCCTGCATGGAGACGTGGATCTATGACTAGACCGGCAGTGTTGAATGGATCTGCAAAAATCTTGAATAGTGGAAGATTCCATGCTCCAGGCTCTGTTTTATCAGCTGCAAATACTATTATTGGGTCGCTCGGCCTCTCATCGAACTCCAATTCGGCGACACCTGGACCCATTCCTCGAATATTTCCGGAGAAAGCGTCGACGAGCAGATCTTGTCCAGCAGCATAAAGTTTAAGCGGTTTTGAAACTTTCTCTGTAACTTCTTTAAAAACGTTCCAAGCAACTTTGTGAACTTCAGGATTGTTCTCACCTCTCCTATGAGTCATGAGAAGCTGCAGGTCATCGCCACAATTGAAGACGTAGTAATCGAGAATTATACCTGAATCCACTGCGAGTTGAAGGCTTTCTTTGGCAACTTCTATCTGCTTTGGATGTACAACATGGTGTCCTGCAAGACTTCCAACATCTGCCTTTATAATGCTAACCGTAATTCGTCCCATGGAAGACACCTGTAAATTATTAGGGTGTAATTGGATTTAAGAGTATTTATAGAGATAAATATTATTTTTCCTTGCCAACGGAATGATAATAGTATTCTCCAATGGATTTCTGATATCTGTCAAGCCAAGAATCTGCTTTGTTGACTCTGGGTCTACCGGACTGGGGATCTCTTCTAAAAGTGACTCCGACATCTTTTAGAAAGATGTTCATTCCCCTCTTTAGACTCATAGGCTTTTTTGCTAATCCTTCAACTCCAGGCTCACCTATAAACACCATTAAACTATTGGCCAGGAGGCTTTGAACTATAAGGTCATGTTCCACTACGAAGGCAGCTGCCCCTTTACTTTCCACCAATCTTCTAACAATCTTTGCCATTGAAAGTCTCTGTTCAACATCTAGATAAGCGCTGGGCTCGTCGAGAAGGTAAATGTCAGCGTCCATGGATAAGCATGCAGCTATAGCAACTCTCTGCAATTCCCCTCCACTCAACTCTGCTACATCTCTATCCAATATTCCAGCTATATCTAATCTGCCTAGAATTTCAGTTTTAAACCAAGATGTACCATATTTGTCTCCAGCAGTCTTTCTGAGAAGACTCTCCACAGAGCCCTTATAGTTCGGGGAGAGATATTGAGGTTTATAGCTTATTTTTAGGTTTAGGGGATTCGAGAAACCTTCATCAGGTTTAAGGATTCCTCCAATCAACTTTACAAATGTGGTTTTTCCTATTCCATTTGGACCTAAAATGCCCACTACTTCGCCTGTATGAATTTCGCCGGGTTCAACGTGGAGGTGGAAGCTTCCAAGAGACTTCTCCATTTTCCCCCAGCTTAAAATGACATTTTCAGCTTTCCATTCAGATTCGGCTGGAGATATTTCGAATTTTACTGGTTCACGTCTAAATAGGATATTGCCGCTTGGAATGTAACCGTCAAGATAAATGTTGATTCCAACTCTAACTCCATAGACATTGGAAACTATACCGTAGACTCCCGGTTTGCCGTAAAATATGCAAACTTGATCTGATATATAATCGAGAACAGCTAAATCATGTTCAACGACAATTACATATTTGTTTTCGCCAGCAAGATTTCTTATAACTTTTGCAACATTCATTCTTTGATATACATCGAGATAACTTGACGGCTCATCGAAGAGATATACATCTGCATCTCTACATGCAACTGCAGCTATAGCAACTCTCTGCAATTCCCCTCCACTTAAAACGCTAATCTCCCTATTCCAGATTGAAGATAGCTCCAATTCATCCTTTAAATCCTTTAGAATACCCTTCTCATCGATTCTACTTAAAAGTTCACCTACAGATCCTTTGACAACTCTTACAATTTTATCCACATATTGAGGTTTATGGAAAACTTTCAACTCTCCTTTTGAAAGCTTCTCGAAATATGTTTGAAGACTTGAACCTCGATAATACTTTATGATCTCGCTCCAATCTGGAGGAGAATCAAACCTGCCTAGATTCGGTTTAAGCTCTCCGGATAGAATTTTCAAAGCAGTGGTTTTGCCCACAGCATTTGGACCTATAAGTCCAAGGATAACTCCCGGCTTGGGGAATGGGAGACGATAAAGCTTGAAAGAATTAACTCCATATCGATGGGAACATTCCTCCTCCAACTCGTCGGGCAAGTTAACTATTTTAATAGCTTTAAATGGACATTTCCTAACACATATTCCGCAACCGGAGCAGAGTGATTCTGCAATGATAGGTTTACCTGTTTCTTCATCGAATGTTATGGTTTGGTCTCCTATTCTAACTCTAGGGCAGAAGCGATAACACTCCCTGCTGCAATCTTTAGGTTTACATCGATCAGCATCCACTATTGCTATTCTAACCATTACTCCCACATTCCCAGCACAGATAGGAAAATAGATTTAATTAACTTTAAGTGTTATCAATATTTGGGAGATGATGTAAAGGCGACGGCTAGATAATTGATGTCTGATGCTGTGGATTCTGATCCCTGAAGACCAGAAAGAAGGTGAAATTTAAGCTTTAGGTTCACCTTCACTTTCACTTTGCTCATAGGTGTCAAGAAATAATTTGTAATAATCCTCCATCAATTCCTGCTCTTCTTTAGATTTCTTAATCCTCTTCAATTCAGCTTCACTTACAATGGTTATCTTTCTCCTTTTACTCTCACCTACAGCATATGTGACCTTATAACTGCCACTGTGAAGAGGTTTAACGAAGCCGCATCTCTTACATACTAGAACAACTTTACCATTACGTCTTTCAGGTACAAGCATTCTTCCACATTTTTCACAGAACTCCAAATATACATTCCCCCAAATTTATCGGAAACTGTTAAGAGACAGTTATTTCAGATGTTGAGTAGTACAGGTATATTTAAATTTAACGATCATCTGGAAATTTGATGAATCCGAACACTATAATATTAGGAAAATTTATTGGCAGATTTGCAGTATTAAATTAGGGGGAGCATTGTATCCGACACAATTAACATATCCATTCTCAGCGTTGGTTAACCAGGAGAGGATGAAGTTAGCGTTAATCCTCAACGCCATAAATCCCAGAATAGGAGGAGTATTGATTAGGGGTGCTAAGGGAACTGGTAAGAGCACAGCAGTAAGAGCACTCGCAGAACTTCTACCAGAAATAGAAGTGGTAAAAGGCTGCCCCTTCAACTGTAATCCCCATGACCCCACCAATATGTGTGAAATCTGCAGGGAGAAATATGAGAGAGGGGAAAAGTTTGAGATTGAGAAGAGGAAGATGAGAATAATATCTTTACCTATAGGGGCAACGGAGGATAGGGTGATTGGAACCCTAGATATAACGAGGGCTATAAAGGAGGGGATAAAAGCCTTGGAGCCAGGATTACTTGCAGAAGCAAACCAGAACATACTGTATATAGATGAGATAAATCTGCTTCCAGACCACATAGTGGACGACATATTGGATGCAGCTGCATCCGGATGGAACATAGTGGAAAGGGAGGGAATCTCAGTGTCGCATCCATCCAGATTCATATTGATAGGAACCATGAACCCTGAGGAGGGAGAGTTAAGGCCACAACTATTAGATAGAATGGCACTCCACGTCCAAGTGGAGAACATATATGATAAGGATATGAGGATTGAAATTATGAGAAGAAACATCGAATTTGAAGAGGATCCAATAAAATTTAGGGAAAAGTATAGGAGAGAGCAGGATGAGCTGAAAGAGAAGATATTGAATGCGAGAAGAATTCTGAAAAAAGTTAAAGTTCCATCTGAACTTCTCGAAGTGATTGCGAGGATGTGCATTATGCTCCATGTGGATGGACATCGACCTGACATTGTGATGCTTAAAACTTCGAAGGCTCTTGCAGCCTTTGAAGGCAGTTTAACCGTAAACGTCAACCATATACTTCAATGTGCACATTTAACGTTGAGCCATAGGACGAGGAAGGGTGGATTAGAGGAACCAGCCGGACCAGAACAGATAGAGAACACATTTTATAAAGCAGTAGAGGAGGCTGGAATAGCAGTTAAAACTATAGCTTAAGCTCCTCAGCCGTTAATTCAACACTTCTACGAGGCTCAATTCTCTCTATAATTCCATCTCTTATCCACGCTATTCTATCGCTAACACCCAACATTTTAAGATCATGGGTTGCACAGATAACTGTAACACCCTTCTCAACACATAGATTTCTAATAAGATTTACAATTTTAAGGCCAGTATCCAGATCTAGATTGGCTGTAGGTTCATCTGCAAGTAGAATGGAGGGATCATTAGCCAATGCTCTTGCTATGGCAACCCTCTGTTGCTGTCCTCCTGAAAGCTCTTCAGGTCTATGATGAATTCTATCAGCTAAACCGACATTTTCAAGCAGTTTTTTAGCGCGTTCAATTCTACTCGCCCTTGGAACACCTGCAAATATCATTGGAAGCATAACATTATCTAGAGCGGTTAAGGCAGGTATTAGATTGAAGGTTTGAAAGACATATCCAACCTCATAGCATCGAAACTTTGCAAGTTCAATGGAACTCATCTCGGCGAGATCTAAACCCTTAACCAGAATTCTACCCTTAGTAGGTTTATCCAATCCGCCGATCATGTTGAAGAGAGTGGTTTTCCCCGAGCCAGATGGACCCATATGGAGAGATATTCTCCCTCATTAACCTTTAGATTGATGCCTCTAAGAGCCTTAACAACCCAGTTCTTCATATAATAGTATTTGTGTAGATCGAAGGTTTCAATTATCGTTGACATTTGAATCTCCAACTAAATATTTGAATATTAAGATTTAAGTGTGTTGAGTCGAATAAAATCTATAGATTGGAGTGGTGAAAGTGAGATTTAACCTTCTAGTCTCCACTCAAAGGGGAAGGGAGAACGACTGCATCTCGGAATTATGGTATTTACTGAGAGAGATTGGAGATGAAAACGCCGTTTACAGAAAGACAGGTATACCTGGACTTGTAATAGCGAAGACTAAGCTAAACCCTTTTGAAGCTGTTAGAAGGCTTATGGAGATAGCTGAAGAAAGACCTTGGGAGTTCAGATACGTTCTAAAGGTGACACCGATAGAGGTTACAACAGAAACGGATATAGAAAAAATAAAGGAAGCTGTGAAACCGTTAATTCAAAAGATATGTGAGGATGAAACGTTTAGAATAACTGTGAATAAGAGGGCGTCAACTCTTAGAAGCAGAGACATAATAAGGGAGGTAGCGTCACTTATAGATCGAAAAGTGGATTTAAATAATCCTGACAAAATAGTTCAGATCGAGGTTCTCGGCAAATATACTGGAATATCAATTCTTAAGCGAGATGACATTTTATCCATAGCTAAAGTTAGGGAAGAATTCCTAAATAGGATGAGGAGAACTTAGAATTAATGCTTCTCCACATCTAGGAGGGAGCCACGCTCAATCACTATAAGTTCTAATGCATCTCTAAATGGAAGATTCCCTCTAACCGTTGATTCCAACTCTAAGCTGCTAATATTGTAAAGTTTCATTAAATGGTTGGTGTTCTCACCGAAAGAGGAAAAAATCTTTCCATTCAATTCAGCTTCAAACTTTTCCAGAAAAATTTTTAAGCATTTTCTAAGGGAGTTTAAATCTTTGCTGAAGATAATTAAAATTATATTGCTGAAATGTTCCTTTACTCCAACGATCTTTAATGCATCCTTTATCTGCCTACATCCTGAAAGATATAGAAGAACCTCGATCTCCACTCTCCTAGAAATATTTCTACCATTCTTGAAAGATCTTAATGCCTTATAGACGGATATAGCTATATGCCTCCAAGAAACTATAGATGAAGGATCTGCAACTTGGAGAGCTGAATGATAGTTTGAGCATATTGATGAGAGAAATTTAAACAGGTATTTTTTCGAGATTTGAGATTTAAAGTCAACTGGAAAAATGCCTGAAAACTTGTATAGAAAATTCTCTTGTTGAAAATCCAGTAGGATGCCGCTGTCAAATTCAATTCTCACCGTTCAATTCCTCCAGACTTCTCCAAGCTATTGGGAGAAGTTTATCTACAAAGATCCTTTGCATACCAATGTTTAAAAGTCTAATTTTAACGTCATTGAAAGATAAACCCTCCTTAAACCATTTATTTGCAAGACTCTTCAAAGTTTCGAAGGGTTCCCATGGATATATGACCCACTCATCGGTTACATCGACGAAATAGTCGGGTATGAAGGTTGACCATGGCTTAACATGGATTGTGGCAACTCTAATCTCCTCAGCACCCTTCTCCAATAAATGTGCCACTGCAGCTTTAAGGCTGCTTCCAGTGTCAGCTACATCATCTGCAGCTAGAACTTTCTTTCCCCGCACATCCATTGAAACGGGCTGAGTAATGATAGGTGAACGGCGATGAGAAGCAACATCTTTATAAAATTCGATTCTTAAACTTGCAATATCCCCTATATCGAGGAGGTCTGAAAGCAGTCTGGCTACAATCCAGCCTCCTCTAGCTATACCTACAATAACATCCGGCTTAAATCCGCTACTTCTAATCATTAAAGATAAATCTAAAAGTTTAATGTGAATTTCATCCCATCTGGGAACCGTAAACTTTAAAGACATATCTATCAGCTCTACACCTTAGAATGCTACATTATCATCCATTAATCTCCATCCGAGCTGAAATGCTTCAATATTCTTTTCAACATATTTGGCTGGAACGATTTCACGTAGAGCTGAGATCAATACATTTCTGTCAAATATTTTTTGAAATAATCTTCCGAAAACACCTAACATAACCGTGTTACTTGTGGGAAGACTGAGCGAGGAGGCTATGGAGAAAGCATTGAAAAAGTATGCTTTGACGGCATTCTCCTTGAAAAATCTTTTAACATGGTCTAGATCAGGTAAAGATTCTAATCCTAAAATCGTAGATAACGGTGGAATTGTATTAGAATCTACAAGGAATACTGTACGCTTGGAGGCATATTGCAATGATCTTGCAGCTTCAACATAGTCGAGTGCGATCACAGCGTCAGCCATTCCCTTTTCGAAGAGGGGTGAAAGAACATTCTTTCCGAATCTGACGAAACTATTTACGATTCCCCCTCTCTGAGACATTCCCAAAGTCTCTCCAACTCTTACTTTAAAATTGGATTTAAGGGCTGATAGGGCGATTATCCTCGACAGGGTTAGAACTCCCTGTCCGCCGACACCGCAAACCAGCAGATTGAACTCTTCAACCATTCTTCTCCACCTCTATAGCGTTGAATGGACATATATATGAGCATGAACCGCACCCATTGCATAGTGAAGGGATGATGACAGGTCCCTTTTCATCGTTCCAAAGAATAGCTGGACAGCCAAATGTAGATATACAACTTCTACATTTAACGCATTTATCATAATTTATATGTACTGAATGAAGTTTTATACCCATTCTCCTAGCAAGTAAAGCACATTCCCTTCTAGCTATAATTACAAATACTCCATTTCTATTGGTTAAGGCTTCTTCGAAAACTTTGATACATGACACAATATCATATGGATCAACAACTTTAACCTTCTCAACTCCCAATCCCTTTACAACATCCACTATATCGACTTCAACCGCCTTGGAGCCGTCGGCTTTAAATTCAACTCCGGGATGTGGCTGATGACCCGTCATCGCTGTGATACGATTATCTAAAATTACAACCACTATGTTTTCTTTGAGGTGGACTGCGTCAGCCAAAGCTGGAAGTCCAGCATGGAAGAAGGTGGAGTCCCCTATTGTTGCCACTACAGGTTTATCGTATCCAGCAAACTTTAAACCTAAAGCCATGGAGATACTTGCACCCATACAATGCTCAGTCCATATGGCTTCCAAAGGCTTCTGTAGGCTTAGAGCATAGCAGCCTATATCTCCAAAGATCGGGACATCTTCACGTTTATATCCCAATCTTCTAATAGCCGTTAGAAGAGCATAATATGCTGACCTATGAGGACATCCAGGACACATGGGTGGAGGTCTTGAAGGAACTTTGAACTTCTCTAGATCATTGCTTTCACGGTGTGGAGGCTTTGAGAAGAGGAAGCGTGAAACAGCATCTTTAACTATAGATGGATTTAATTCACCTTCAAAGGGCAGGTAACCGTTCAATTTTCCATAAAATTTAGGTGAATTTTCATTGAGCGTTGAAAATGCTCTAATAGAGAATTCGAGGAACGGGGTCAACTCTTCAACAAATAATATATGTTTACAGTGGGAGAGAAAGCTGTTAATCAGCTTCTTCGGCAATGGATTACATATACCGATTTTGAGAATTGAGCAGTCCCCAACATTTAACCTTTTCAGAACCTCAACAACATATAGATAACTTACACCTGAAGTTATTATTCCAAAATCTCCTTTAAGAAGCAAACTGTTCAGTGGACAGTTATCTGAAATTTTCTCAGCGGTTTTCATTCTTTCATCAAGCCATCTATGTCTCTCATAATTCCATTTCATAGAAGCCCTAACATATCTTGGAAGATCCCTTGGAAAGATTGGTTTACGTTCAAGGCGTTTAACATCACCAAGCACTATATCTGCAGTTGTATGGTTGACACGGGTAGTCGTCCTCAAAAAAACTGGAAGTTTAAGTCTCTCTGAAATTTCAAGCCCCCAAACAACGGCGTCTTTAGCCTCCTGCGGGGAGGATGGATCCAGCATCGGTAGACCTGTAAGAATAGAGTAGAAGCGGCTGTCCTGCTCGGTTTGCGTGGTGTGAGGGCCGGGATCATCGGCAACCAATATGATCATTCCGCCGTTGACACCGCAATATGCCGCTGAGAAAATGGAATCTGAAGCCACATTTAAACCTGGAGCTTTCATGGTAACCATGGATCTCAAACCGGCATTTGAAGCTGCCAATGCAACTTCAAATGCAACCTTCTCATTAGCAAACCATTCAACTTTAACTCCAACCTTTTCGGAGATCCTTGAAAGAGCCATTATAACCTCTGAGGACGGTGTTCCAGGATATCCTGTAACAACGTGAACACCACCCTCCAATGCTCCTCGAGCTATAGCTTCATTTCCCATTAGCAGAACTTTTTCTCCAGCATGGCCGAGAATAGTGTTCAAGATCTCTCACCTCTTAAACGGCCGAAATAGGAGAGAGCTTTCAAACTGTAAACGGCATCCATAATTGAATATGCACAGGGTATATTATGTTTCTCAAGGTATTTAATGCTCTTCATAACCATACTGCCGTAGAGGAAGCAGGGGATCACTGGAATCTCCGAATATACATCATATAGGTCGACTATAGCCTTTGCAGCATCCATCGGATCCATGAAACTTGGAGGAACACAGATAGATAATATGTAATCATATTCCATTGATGATGAAATCTCCTTTAAAGTATTGAAATACCAGTCGTAACCGGCCATAGCCGTTAAGTCTATGGG
This sequence comes from Thermoproteota archaeon, assembly GCA_003649185.1. GTDB lineage: Archaea > Thermoproteota > Methanomethylicia > Culexarchaeales > B10-G16 > Culexmicrobium_B > Culexmicrobium_B thermophilum. Next base: position 11,395 of record QMRB01000003.1, read on the forward strand.
ATTTCTCAAACTACATATGGATGGTAGAAAAGTGGATAATTTTTCTTTAAGTCTTTCTGAAGGTTCCGGAACGGATAAACCTAGAGATTCACACATATCGGTTGCAACCACTCCTGGACCGCCCGAATTGGTAACAACCACGACACGCTCACCATTAGAGGAGGAATGATAAGCCGAGATCTTTGCCGACGAGAAGAGGGAACCTATACTTGGAACCTCAAATATACCGCACTGTTTAAAAACTGCGGAATATACTGCATATGGAGAAGCCAGTGAACCTGTATGGGAAGCAGCAGCCCTTAAACCTGCAGAAAACTTTCCACCTTTAAGTGCAATTATCGGCTTTAAACCTTTAAACTTTCTAATGGATTCGAGGAAAGATCTGCCGCTGTGAAGTGTTTCCACATAAATTGCAATAGATTTAGTTTCCTCATCTCTTAAGAGATATTTGAGAACATCCATCTCATTGACATCGCAGGAATTTCCGCAGCTCACAAACTTGTTGAAACCGATGACTCCAGCTCTAGCCATGGCGAACATAACTCCGCCAACAGCTCCGCTCTGAGAGATAAGAGATACAGGACCCTTTGGAACTCTGAACTCTAAGCAGGCATGAAAATTTGCAGATGTATTTATAATGCCCGCACTATTTGGACCGATAATTCTAACATCATAACGTTTAGCGTTTTCTAAAAGCAGTTTCTCCAATTTTCGATTACCTATCTCGCTGAAGCCGGCCGATATTATAATGCATCCTTTAATACCATGTAGACCACACTCCTTCACAATGTTTGGAACGGTTTTTGAAGGGGTAACTATGACGGCTACATCGATCTTTGAAGATGTATCCGAAATGGATTTATACACTTTTAAGCCTAAAATTTCACCTCCCTTAGGGTTTACTGGAAATATTTCTCCGCTGAATCCGCATTCCAAGATGCTTCGGACAAGCTCAAACCCTATTTTTCCAGGTTTATGTGATGCTCCCACTATGGCGACGGATTCAGGTTCAAAGAAGAAATCTATATTTGAAGACATTATTACGCCTCCTAACCGCCATGAACTGTTGGAAGAAAAACCACTACATCTCCATCGCTCAACTTGAAGTCTAATCCACCTAGACAATCTAAACTTATATCATTAACTAATATTATAATTTCAGGTCTAGTATTATATGAAGTGTCCGTGAAGATCATCTTTTTAGCATCATCAGCTAGGCATCCGCGAAGTTTTAGAAGTAGATCTTTAACGGAAACTTCCCCTTCAAATTTGAAGATCATTTTATCTTTTCCAATAGAGTTGCGGAGAGGGCCGAGAAAGATGACAGTAACATTCAAGATTAAACCTCCTCGAAGAAATACAAATATTCCTCATATCTTCTCCCCTTAAATATTCCTGGAGGAATAAGCTTTCCCCTTCTATCTTTCAAAAATTCCATGAAGAGTATTCTTGCTTCACATAGATCATGCATCTTCAAAATCTTTAATGGAACTTTGAGATTGACAGGTCTATAAGGTAGGACGTGCCTAGTGGATTTATGTGGTAGGAGGCGGCCTGATTTAGCCAACATCACTACATCACGCTTAGATATAGGAGGAAAACTTATAACACCTATACATCTACCCGAATTTAAAGCATCCATAGCTTCAAATTCCGGAATATAATTCACCTTGAAACCCGACGAGGACATATGGGATTCAATATTTTTAACCAAGCTGAAACTTTCAAATAGATCTCTAGACTTAAAAACATAAAAACCATTAGAGAAGACTAGTAGAGGATAAGCATTTATATAGTCATTTAACTTTTCTTTGGGAAGTGGATTTGAAAGGAAAGGCAAAGCCTCTAAGAAAAATTTAAATTTATCTTCAGAACCTTGGATGATACGCCACCAAGCGTGAACTTTAACTCTAGGATCATTATAATCAACAAGACAGACAGGTATAAAATTTAAATTCAAAGCTTTAACGGCTGCAACCCTATGCATACCGTCTAAAACGACATTTGAATTTTCATCGACAATTACAGGATCCTTTAAATGGCCAACCCTGCTAAGATCAGCTATTAGAAGTCTAAGCGAAGAGGGAATAGTCTCCTCATGAATGTAGAGGTCATTGACAGGAAGAATGGTGAGCGAAACCTCGAAACCGAGCTCTGATATTCTCAGCTCCAATCAATCCACCTCAAACTATTTTAACATCAATCCATTTAAAAGCATAGGGACCACAGTGAAAGTAACTGAGATACCTTTAAAAAAGATTATGATGAAGAATGATTTGAAAGGAAAACTGTCTTTAAAATCTCAAATTAAAGCAGAATCAGATTACCATGCTAGAAGAAAGCCGAGGCCATGTGGTCTCACCGTTCACCCCGGCATAGGATGTACGAATCGATGCATCTATTGCTATATTCAAGATATGGGTTTCAGCTTTACGAAGATCACACCTTACGGATTAACTGGAAGAGAACTGGCTTATGCACTTCTATCGAACCCCTTCTTCTATCCAACACGTCAAGGAACATATATTGCGATTGGAAGTATTACAGAACCCTTCCATCAGAAGATTAAAGAGAAAACGATGCAGTATCTTTTAAGCATCAGCAGGCTTGGAAATCCCATCCAATTTTCAACCAAGGAACATATAGACAGGGAGACTGCAAGAGTAATGGCAAGGCTGAAAAGCCCTATAAGCCCCCTAATCACCATAACGACTATTCATAGAAGAGAGATTTTAGAGCCGCAGGCGCCGCCAATATATAGAAGACTTCAAACTATAAGGAATTTGAAGAGGGAAGGAATGAAGCCGATGCTATTTCTAAGACCAATAATACCGGGAATAACTGATGTGGAGATCGATGAAATCATCGGTGAAGCCAAACATGCAGGGGTGATCGGTGTAGTTATAGGTGGATTGAGAATTACGAGAAATATAATTGAAAGAATGAGAAGAAAGGGGATAGATGTCGAAGAAATTATGAGAAGACTTAAAGGGAAAAAATTGAGCAATAGACAAATCTATGTAGGAATGAGAGATTTAAAGGAGAAGATAGTGGAAGTGGTAAGAGAAAATGGTTTAAAAATTTTCAAATCAGCCTGCTGTGCCACTGCATATGTCTCTGAAACACCATGCATAAACATATGCTGGGAAGGACAAATATGCACAAAATGCAATAATAAATGTGTAGAAAAGATTCCGGAGATAACTTTGGAAGAAATTGGACATCTCACAAAAATGATAATTGGAAGAGAAACGAAGAAAATAGTTAGAAAGAAATATGAGACAACTATCTATATTGAAAAGATCGCGAAGAGCAAAGTTGAAATACTTAAATATGGTTTGCAAGTATTATTGAGAAACAGGATTAGAATTAGATTCATCTGAACTTTTCGAAACCTCCTCCGAAACCTCTTCCATAGACTCCTCCTCCATTAGTTTAATCTTGACAAGTCTAGTAATATATCCCGCAATTCTATTTCTCAAACGCTTAGAGGGAATATCCGTCAACTCTGCAACCAGCTTCTTATTAGCCTCAAAATCCTCGGAAAAACTGTCTGGAAAACGCTCTAAAAGTTCTCTTGCAACCCGTTTAACTATGCCCGGCCTTACCTTCCCCAATACAGACCCCACCAAAAAATAATAGTTCACACTTTTAAAGATGACTCTAACAAAAGCAAAATTCATTAATATGTTAAGTAAAACTTAGTATGGTGCATAAAATGCCCGAACTTCCATTAGCACCCATAGACAGACTTATAAGAAAAGCTGGAGCATACAGGGTAAGTGAAGAGGCAGCTGAAGCATTAAGAGAAATATTAGAGGAGATAGCTATAGAAGTGTCGAGAGAAGCTATAGAACTTGCAAACCATGCAAATAGAAGAACAGTCACCGATGAAGATATTAAACTGGCTGCAAAGAGACTGCTGAAGACGATAAGATATTGAATTGAAAATAAAACCTCCCTATATTTTATTTAAATTTTATAAGGAGGAATATGCATGGAGATGGTAAAGGTAAAAACGCCTAGACTGAAAGTTAAAGGGAGAATTTTAAAAGAGTGGAAAGAGGGAAGAGGCTTCAGTAAAGGAGAAGTTATGGAGGCAGGGATAAGCATCAGCGAAGCAAGAAGAATGAAGCTGAGAATAGATAAAAGAAGGAGAAGTAAACATCAAGAAAATATTGAAATATTGAAAAAGCTAGTTTCAAATAAGTTGGAAGCCGGGGTAGCCTAGCGGTAAGGCGCAGGCCTCGAGATCTATGAGAGAAAGGGGCAGGAAAGCCTGTGCCCGTTTTACGGGCACGTGGGTTCAAATCCCACCCCCGGCGCCATATTAAAGCTAAAGATACACTCTATTCTTACTCTTTTCAGCTAAAATCGGGCTTGAATTTTGCACGGCAACTCTATTTCGCATCCAGGTTCGAACCTTTCAAACTTATTAGACCGGTCTGCCATTTCCTTTTTCGGGACTATGCGTTGGGCTCCGATACCAGAAGAAGAGCGCTCAGCCTCATCCCAAGCCCTGTTCTGAAGACGAACTTTCTCACTTATCTCGCCTTTTATACATGAAGAGTATGTCGAACTTTTCAGCGCTTCCGGTCAGGTAGAAATCCAGTAACACCTCATATGAGTTCACATGACCTAGGTAAAAATACTAGATGGTTTGCTTAGAACTTTGAAAAGCCATAAGCTAGTGATCGATGGGGGGCCTATCGCTGGATTCAGCATTCCATGTATACAGTATCACATAATATACTTCTTCACATGGATGCTGGTTTCTGCTAGCATACTCTTTCTCATAAACCATCGGTTAACAATCATTATTGTCTTTATGTGAATTCCAAAGAAGAAAAATGTTGCTGGACAAGTTTGGCGGGAATACTGTATCTATATGAAGCGAATAGGACGATTATTATCCTGTCTTCGATACGAAAAAAGCAAAAATGAAATGTACATATGGCTGGTTCTAAACTTTGCCTTTACAGAGAAATTTAGACGAGAAAATGCATCTTCTTCTCAGCGTCAAATCCTATTAGCGAGTATACTTGTCTGGGTGACTATATTTTAATTCTGTAAGTTTTGCGTATTCTTTGTCATAACTTACTATTTCTAGATTCTCAACTATTCCAACGGCTGCGTGGAGACTGTCAAAATATGTTAGAAACTTGTACTTCTCTCTTAGCTTAAAGGCTTCACAGTGATATTCGGGTTTTATTGGGAATGTGCTTATTTCTCTATACTTAAGAAGGTTGCTAAGAGCGTTGTAGAAGGCTGTAACTTCCTTGACAATTATTGTTCTAGATTTTAGGAGTAGGTTTAGCTCTATGAGAGAATATGGAGAGATCTTAATCTTCCCAAGAAGGTTATCGAGAAATTTTACTACATCGGCGTGATGTTTATCTCCATGGGATATTAGGGCAAGTAGGATGTCCGTTTCTATTAGTATTGACAGTTCTAGGCCTCCTTTTGAAGTTCACGCTCCGCTACCCTATGCAATCTTTTGATTTCCTCCTCTACATCCATTGTACCTTTAACAACTAGTTTTTTAAAAGCCTTTAAAGGATCCTCTACAGGTTTTAGGGTTATCTCCCCTCTCTTAACGATGATCTTCACTACATTTTTTATATTGAACTGTCTCCTAATATTTGAGGGTATAACAATTCTTCCTTTCCGATCAACCTTTACTATAACCTCGTCCAATTGTGCCACCTGAATGAGAGACCCACTTCCCACTAAATAAACTTTCCCCCATTTATCCTTATTAAAATTAGATAACAGTTAAGTTATTGAGGATTGAACCTATTTTCAGCATCATATTTCAAGCTGAAGATAAGCTCTGTTCTTGCTCTTTCAGCTAAAACCGCTAAAATTTTGGCTTGAATTTTACAGGGTAACTCTATTTCTCAAAGCCTATTTCAACCTTCTTTTTACAATTATTAAGTTTACAAGTTGAAGTGTGATTAATGCGGCTAGGACGAAGAATGGTAGAAGTTTAAGCATGATTGAATAGTTATTATAAATCTCAATGAAGTATCCTAGAATTATCGGTCCTAGCAGAAAGCCGAGGTCGAAGGCCATTGAATATATGCCTGATCCGAATCCTCTAATTTCAGGTGGGAGGGTTGCAAGTGCGAAGAGCTGTATTGCTGGAACCCATAATCCTACACCAGCACCGAAGAGGATTGCTGGAATGATGAAGTATGGTGGAAGATATAGAAAGTTTAGTGAGATGTATCCTATTAACATGAGGATGAGGCCGAGGGAGGCTATGGGGATTGATCCATGTTTATCGGCAACTCGGCCGCTTACAGCCCTAGTGAATATGCTTACACCTCCCTGAATACTGGCATATAGGCCGTAGATGCCTGCGCCGAAGCCAAGTGATTTATATAGGGCTGGTAGAAAGGTGAAGATACCACTATAACCCATGGAGTGAAATGTTACTGCTATCATGGCGCCGAGAAAGTTTGCTTTTAAAATTTTATGGAGAGATTTTAAATTTGAAGTCGACTGCCCCCTATTTTTAATTTTTTCATCATTAACTTTTCGGCTGCAATGGAAGACTATTATAAGGGATAGGGAGGAGAGGAGGAAGGTTATTAGGAAGGTTGGATTAAACCCCCAAAGGTCGGCTAGGAAGCCTCCTATTCCAGGGCCTAGAAGCTGACTGACACCGAACATTGTGCTTCTCCATCCGAGAGCTTCGCCGATTCTTCCCGGTGGAGCTAAATCTATTGCTGTGGAGATTGAGGATGGCATGAAGGCGGCGGAGGCTATTCCATGAATAATTCTTGCAGCTGCAAAAATCCAGATTCTATCTGAAGCAACATAGATGATGGCTGCAGATGAACTGGCTAGACAGCCGAACATGAGCATCTTAAATTTTAAACCTCTATCACCCAGCAAACCGAAGATAGGTCTAAGGATAACTGCCACTGCTGAGGTGAGAGAGGAGAGGACGCCTACAATTAATGGAGAAGCTCCTAGAGACATTGAGAAGGGGGATATGAGTGGGGAAATGATCATCATGCCGAGGAAGAAGCATAAGGTTGCCAGATGTAGACTCCAGAGAATTTTATCAGCATCCTCCATAACATTTCACCGTAAACCTTTAACTTTCATGGATAAACACCAAATTAAAAGTTCCTAAAGATTTAAGTCAACCTTTCTGGACAGTATTGGAAAGTTGATGTGAGGCTTACTTAAATTGATTTTAAAAGCATTTAAGCGTTACAATTACATTAAATAACGTATAGAGGCGCCATGTCGATTAGAAGAATTTTGAAAGAACTTAAAGAGGGCAAGATAACTGTTGAGGAAGCTGAAAAAAGAATTAAGCTATTCGCTTTGGAGAGAATGGAGGAAATGGTGAAACTGGATTTGGGAAGAGAGTTTAGAAGAGGAATACCGGAAATAATATTCGCTGAGAAGAAGGATACGGACATGTTAATTGAAATTATCTTGAGAAAACTTGAGAAAACTGGAAAGGTGATAGTATCCAGAATTACAGGGGAACAGTTGGGAAGAATAAGAAAACTTGGAGAAAAATATCTTCTAAAGGTGAGTATGAGTGGAAGAATAGCTGTAATTAAAAGGAAAAATATTGTGGAGGAAAAGAAAGGTAGAATTGGAATAGTAGCAGCGGGAACATCGGATCTTCCAATAGCAGATGAAGTTAAAATATTGGCGGAAGAATTTGGCTGTGAAACTATATTGATAGTGGATGTAGGGATAGCAGGACTGTATAGAACTATAGAGGCTGCCAAAAAATTATTGGAGAATGATGTAGATGTAGCTGTGGTGATAGCTGGAATGGAGGGGGCATTACCAAGCATTATTTGCAGTTTAACAGATATTCCAGTTATAGGTCTTCCAGCAAGCATTGGATATGGACTGGGAGGAAGAGGCATATCGGCATTATTAACCATGCTGCAGACATGTACCCCTGGACTTGCAGTTGTAAACATTGATAATAGTATTGGAGCAGCAGCTGTAGCAGCGCTTATAGCTAGGAGGAAGAGGAGATGAAAATTCTAGTTATAGATCCAAGTTTAACTGGAATATCCGGAGATATGCTGCTCTCAGCATTAATAGATCTTACAGGGAGAATTGAATTATTAAGAGAAGTCGCGGAAAAAATTGTGGAAATCGTCGAATACTGTGAAAAATTGGATGTAAAGGTTTTAGATGTAAAAAAGAAAGGTATAAGAGCTAAATATGTTAAAGCTGAAATCAAGGAGAATGTTGAAGAGGTAAAGGCTTTAGATGTAAAGGTAAATGCGAAGAAAGTAATGGATAAACTTGATTTTTCAAATAGAGCTGAAAAGTTAGGTATAAAAGCAATAGATGAATTGATTGAAGCTGAAGTGAAAATTCATGGAACAACCGTTGAAAAGGCACATTTACATGAACTTGCATCAGTAGACACATTGCTGGACATAATTGGAACAATACATATTCTGGATAGTGAGGGATTTTTGACAAATTCGAAAATTTACTCCAAGCCGATAGCGGTGGGCTCTGGAAAAATAAGGATAATGCATGGAGTAATGCCTGTGCCTGCACCGGCAACTCTGGAAATACTTAGAAGAAATAGGATGAAAATTTGCAATTCAAATATAAAATCAGAACTCACTACGCCAACCGGTGCAGCACTATTAGCAGCAATAGTGGATGAAATGATTGATTCGCTGCCGAATATGAGAATTACGAGAACGGGTTACGGTGCGGGAGCCAAAGATTTTCCGGAGACACCGAATATTCTAAGAGTTGTGGAAGGGGAGAAGAGTGGAAACTTCAGGGAGACAGTATATGTTCTCGAAACAAACATTGACGATTCATCCGGAGAGGTTATGGGATACCTCGTGGAGAAACTGTTAAATGAGGGAGCACTGGATGTCACAATAATACCGGCTATAGGAAAGAAGAATAGGCCGGTGAATATTGTAAAGGTCATTGCGGAAGCTGATAAACATCTTTCAATAGCCAATATGATAATTAGAGAGACGGGAACTCTTGGAGTGAGGGTGACGAGAACTGAAAGAATAAAGGTGTCAAGAAAGATTAAAGAGTTGCCTGTGAGAATAGGGGGAAGAGAATTTAAAGTAAGGGTGAAAATATCTAGAGGAGTGGAAGACGAAATCATCAATATTAAACCGGAATTTGAAGATGTTAAAAGGCTAGCTGCAGCTGTAAAGCTTCCTGTAAGGGAAGTTATGAAAAGAATTTCATGTAAACTGATGGAAGATTTACTTTAATGGAACATACATGCTAGACCTTGTCGCTTTAAGACCAGGAGTACCATGCACCACTCTCTTCGTTGTTATTGCAAATTCACCTAAGTAATGTCCAATCATCTCTACAGTTATATTTACAGGAATAAACTCCTTGCCATTATATACATGGATGGTTAATCCAACCATTTCAGGAAGAATAATCATATCTCTACAGTGAGTACGTATGGTTACTTTCTTTCCAGAAGACTGCAATTTCTTTGCTGCCCTTATCTTCTCCAAGAGTTTTCTCTGCTCAGAAGTTAAACCTCTAAGGAGGCTTCTTCTCTGGCGTGAGGGAAGGAGCTGTATGAAACCATCCATCGGCATCTCTAATAACTGTGAAAGAACATATCCCCTATAGGTGAACTCTCTGGGCATACATATCACCAATGAAAATTATTTCAATAAGCTAACCTTCATGATACACTTATAAATTTTACCTCACCTCAATATAAATGGTGAAGATGGAGATAGAAGTCAAGTTAAAAGTTGAGAGATTCAATTGGATAAGAAAAATTATGAGGGAGATTGGAGCTGAGAGGAAAGGTGAAGTAGAACATGAAGACATCTATTATCAACATCCCTGCAGAGATTTCAAAAAGACGGGGGAAGCACTTAGAATGAGAAAGACCAAGGATGGAAAATTCATATTTACATATAAGGAAGCTGTAAAGAAGCCTAAACTGAAGGTGAGAAGAGAAGTAGAGGTAAAAGTTGAAGATCCATTTAAAATGGAGAAGATTATCGAGAGATTAGGCTTCAAAAGAATAACTACAATAGTAAAGAGAAGAGAGAAGTGGAGGTATAGAGAAGCCACCATATGTTTAGATGAAGTTAAAGGGCTGGGGAAATATGTGGAGATAGAGTTAATGGTGGAAGATCTTGAAGCGGCGGAGAAAAAAATGAGGAGAATCTTAGAGAAATTAAAACTTGACAGGGAGGAAGCGATAACAAAGTCATATTTGGAAATTTTCCTTGAAAAGAATCAAAGAAAAAGTTAAATTAACATTTTAAATAGTTAAAGATGATTAAATTGGGACCAGTACAGTTATTGAATATAATAGTCTATAAAGGTCCAATAAGCATGAAAAAACTGGTTGAGGAGACTGGAAAGGATGAGAAAGAACTTGAAGAGACTCTTAAAAGCTTAAAGGAAAGAAGGTTAGTAAGGGATTTGGGAAATGGAATTTTCGATATAGATACAAGTATATTGAGCATTATAATTCAGAGAAATGTAAGCGAAAGAAATTTGAAGGAGATTGTTGGAAGAAGACTTCCACAATATGAAGAATATTTGGAGATTATAGGCAAATTGAACGAGTTGAAGCAGCGAATTCTCGGTGAAAAGGAGATTCCGAAATTCAAATTCATTAGGCTTCCAGTTGAAATTGAAGTGAAAAATGTAGAGGATGCTTTGGAAGATGCCATTTTAAATCTGTTAACTGAGCTAATATTCAACATACCATCTACAGATCCAAAGGATATTATAGATATTTTAAAAGAGACAAGCGGCAGGGTTGAAGAGGATGTTCATCAAATGCTTCGCAAATTTTATAAGGATGTTTCACGGCAAAAAAGACTGCTCGAAAAAATTTTAAGAAAACTTAGAAAAGGATGAACAGCCAAATTTAAAAGGGAAATGTAAATAGAACTTGGAGGAGAAGAATTATGGATAAAAAGATAATTTTAACCGATAAAGCGCCTAAACCTGTAGGGCCATATAGCCAGGCTGTTAAGGTAGGGGGATTTCTATTTGTATCGGGACAAATTCCAATAGATCCGGAGACGGGAAAGATCGTGGAAGGAGGTATAAGAGAACAGACGCGAAGGGTGATGGAGAATTTAAAAGCCATTTTGGAGGGGGCAGGCTACACATTTAACAATGTAGTGAAAGTTTTTGTATTCCTTAAGGATCTTAAAACGTTCCCGGAGTTTAATGAGGAATATTCAAAATACTTTGGGAATGAAGCTCCTGCAAGGGTAACTGTGGAAGCAGGAATACCTAAAAACGCACTTTTAGAGGTTTCAATCATAGCTTTCAAAGAAAACTAACAAATTAATTTTCTTTTCTACCCCAAATGTTAATGTTTATTCTCTTTAAAATATGCAGCAAAAATGCATGATTGCAACTGTAAGATTTATTGAAACCCTCATGGAAATAGTTTCAAAGATAAATTCATCCAATAATTGAAGTTTAAACGCGACCGATAATTATGATGGAAAAATCTCTATAGATTCCAAGAGCATATTTCAATTAGAAGAAAACTGAAAATTGGAGATATAGCTTGAATTAGCATAAAATTAAAAGCAAACTTTTTATAGGGTGTATTTTAAGATTGGATGGCTAAAAATATGCGTATCGAGGAGTATGGTGAAATAGAATGCCCAGTTGGGACTACTCGATTAAAAATTTGGATCCGGATAGAACCGCGATAGCGAGCGGTAGAGATCTTCGCATTTCATATAAGGCGGCATATGAAATCTGTAATTTTATAAGGGGAATGCCCCTATCTAAAGCTCAAGCTTATCTTGAAGAAGTAGTAAAGAAAAAAAAGCCGATACCCTTCAAAAGGTATACTGGAAAAGCAGCGCATCATGGAGGGATGGAGGGATGGGCAATATTGAGATATCCTGTGAAAGCTGCAAGGGAAATTCTCAAACTCCTTAAAAATGTTGAGGCAAACGCAGAGTTTAAAGGTTTGGATACTGAGAAGTTAAAGATAATTCATATAGCTGCAATGAAGGGTCCTAAAATGAAGAAATATATTGAAAGAGCATTTGGCAGATCGTCACCATTCTTTGAGCAACTCACCCACATAGAGGTAGCTGTATCGGAGGAGGAGTGAAATGTCAAATGTGAAAAGGTTCTTCGTCTCTGAGGGTATGAGGAGGATGGAGATCGATGAATTTTTAACTGCAAGGTTGAGGAGGGCAGGCTATGCTGGAGTTGAAATGCAGAAGACTCCCCTTGGAACTAGAATAACAATTTATGCGGAAAGGCCGGGCGTAGTCATTGGAAGAGGAGGAGTGAATATAAAGGAACTCTCCGAAATCTTAGAGAAAAGATTTGGAGTTGAAAATCCACAGATAGCTGTAGCCCAAGTACAGATTCCAGAGCTAAATGCGAGAATAATGGCTTTGAGGATAGGGAGAGCTATGGAGAGGGGAATACACTTTAGAAGGGCAGCGTTCATAGCGTTGAGACAGATCATGGAGGCAGGTGCAAAAGGAGTGGAAATCATAATAAACGGTAAATTAAGATCTGAGAGAGCTAGATATGAAAAATTAAAGGCAGGGGAACTGCTAAAATCTGGAAAGCCGAAAGAAGAATTAGTGGATGAAGCTGTAATATACATTTCCCTTAAACCGGGAATATATGGAATAAAGGTTAGGATAATGCCTCCTGTAAAGACTCCTGACGACATCGCCATAAAAGAAAAAGTGGAGGTGGAGAATGTTGCCAATACTTAGATCAAGCGAAATAAGAAAAATGAAACCTGAAGAGAGAAGAAGAAAATTGGATGAGCTGAGAGCGGAACTGGCAAAGGCTAGAGCTGTAGCATCTAGTGGAGCTCCAATGGACAATCCTAAGAAGATTAGAGAGCTGAAAAAGGCAATAGCAAGAATATTGACAATAGAGAATGAGGAGAGAATAACCCATAGGAGGAGGAAGCGTTGAAGATTACGGCTAGAAATATCATAATGCATGAGCTTATAGGTTTGGAGGTTAAGGTAGCGGAGAGTACTCATCAAGGCTACCTTAATATTAAGGGGAAAATTGTGGATGAAACTATGAAAACTTTGAAAATAATGCAGGATGGGAAAATAAAGACTGTGCCTAAAGCTTCATGCAAATTCATCTTTAAACTTCCCGATGGAGAGAATGTTTTGGTTGATGGAAGAAGAATACTTGCAAGACCTGAAGATAGAGTTAAAAGAATACCTAGGAGGCGATGGTGAGAATGGTTGCTAGAAATATAGGAGTGCCGGGTGTTAATCCTCCTGAAAGGGAATGTGAAGATCCATTCTGCCCATTCCATGGAAAAATCAGTGTTAGAGGAAGAATAATAGAGGGAATTGTTGTAAGCGCTAAGATGCATAGAACAGTAGTTGTCCAAAGGGATTATTTGAAATATGATCCGAAATATAAGAGATATGAGAAGAGAAGATCGAGGATTCATGCTCATAATCCACCTTGCATAAATGCCAAGGAGGGGGATAAAGTTAAAATAATGGAATGCCGCCCATTAAGCAAGACAGTATCATATGTTGTAATATTTAAGAGGGGATAGTGAATGGCTAAGAGGGGGAGAAGGGCAACTGTAGGAATTTCATATCGCCACGGAGTCAGTGCAGGTCTACCTGTAGGGGCATTTCTGAAATGCGCGGATAACAGTGGAGCAAAAGTAGTGCAGATTATTGGAGTTGTACACACAAAGACTAGGCATAGAAGACTTCCACATGCATCAGTTGGAGACATGGTGATAGTTTCGGTTAAAAGGGGAACTCCTGAGATGCGGAGGCAGATTCTAAGAGCAGTGGTGGTGCGTCAGAGAAAACCATATAGAAGACTTGACGGAAATTGGATTCAATTTGAGGATAATGCAGCTGTGATAGTTTCACCGGAAGGAGATCCTAAAGGAACTGAAATAAGGGGGCCTGTTGCAAGGGAGGCAGCTGAAAGATGGCCTAGAATAGCAGGATTAGCAACAATTATAGTTTAGGTGATTGCTATGGGAAGCAGGTTTTGGAAAACTAAATCTAAAAAGCCGAAGAAGCAGAGGAAGGCTGTATTCAAAGCTCCACTCCATAAGAAGAGAAAGATGCTTGCTGCACCCTTATCCCCGGAACTTAGAGGCAAATATGAGAGGAGATCATTTCCAGTAAGGGTTGGAGACACAGTGCTAGTGGTGAGGGGAGACTTCGCCGGATATGAGGGAAAAGTATTAAAGGTTGATGTGAAGAATTTACGGATTCAGGTTGAAGGGGTTACAAGAAGAAAAGTTGACGGAACATTAATTTATGTTCCAATACATCCTTCAAAAGTTATGATAACTAAGTTGGATTTATCCGATAATCTTAGAAAACAAGCTATAGAAAGAAAACTGGAGGCGGTGTGAGATGGGGAGGAAGGGGCCTAGGAGGCATCTAAAAAGATTTCCAGCTCCAGCATTCTGGCCTATATCTAAAAAAGCATTCAAATTTGCAGTTAAACCTAGTCCTGGACCACATCCAATTGACAGGTGTATACCCCTTCTATCAATAGTTAGAGATGTTCTCGGATATGCGGAGAATGGAAGGGAGGCAAGGAAGATAATAAAGGAGGGAACTATAAAAATTGATGGAAGAATTAGAAAGGATCCCAAGTTTCCAGTGGGTTTAATGGATGTTGTAGAGATTCCGAAGACTGATGAACACTACAGGTTACTGCCACATCCACAGAAAGGATTAATGGTGCATGAAATCTCAAAGGAGGAGGCGAAAGTTAAGCTCTGCCGAATAGAAAATAAAACAACTGTAAAGGGAGGACATGTACAGTTAAATCTTCATGATGGAAGAAATAAAATTATAAGAATTGCAAATCCATTCAAACCTGAAGAGGATGTTTATAAGACGATGGATGCCGTTAAAATAAGCATTCCAGAACAGGAAATATTGAGCCACATAAAGCTTGAAGAGGGAGTTTTGGCCCTGATAATAGGTGGAAAAAACATAGGATTACATGGAAGGATAATTAAAATAGAGAGAGGATTCGGCAGGCATAGAAGCATTGTAACCTTAGAAAGCATTGAAAAAGACATTATAAAGACAAGTTTAATCTATACGTTTCCAGTGGGAAGGGAAGAGCCGGAGATCTCCATTCCAAAATGGTGATAGAAATGGGGAATAAGAAGGAGAATCCGATGAGGCAGGTTCGAATCGCCAAGGTTGCCGTAAATATGGCGGTGGGTCAATCAGGAGAGAAATTGGAGAAAGCTGTAAAGGTATTAGAGGAGTTGACAGGGCAGAAACCGTCAAGAAGGAAGGCTAAAAAAACCATAAGGGATTTTGGGATAAGGAAGGGGGAGAATATAGCTTGTATGGTAACCCTTCGAAAGGGTAGGGCAAGGGAATTCTTGGAGAAAGCGTTAGCCGCTGTGGGAAATAGAATAAAATTGTCAAGTTTCGATAAAAATGCAAATATATCCTTCGGCATTAAAGAACATTTGGATATTCCTGGAACAAAATATGATCCAAATATTGGAATTTATGGTATGGATGTCACGATAGTATTTGAGAAGCCGGGTTATAGGGTTATGAGAAGGAGAAGGCGGAGAAGCAAGGTTGGTAAGAATCATCTCGTCAAAGTTGAGGAGGCGTTAGATTTCTTGAAGAGGGAATTTGGAGTAGAAGTTGTTGGAGGTTAAACATATGGGTAAATATAAGCCGCCTAAAGTTAGAAAATATGGTAAAGGCAGTAGGCCCTGTAGAAGATGCGGATCTTATGGGCCTATAATAAGAAAATATGGTTTAAATTTATGTAGGCAATGCTTTAGAGAAGTAGCTGAGAAAATAGGGTTTAAAAAATACATGTAGGTGATGTATATGACAATGATGGACACCCTTTCCAATGCTCTCTCAACCATTATGAATAATGAAATAAGAGGAAAAGATAGTTGCATGATAATGCCTGCTTCAAAGCTTATAGCTAACGTTTTAAGAGTTATGCAGAAACATGGATATTTAGGTGAAATAGAATATATAGATGATGGTAGAAGTGGAAAGTTGAAAGTTCAGCTTCTAGGAAGAATAAACAAATGTGGGGCGATAAGACCTAGATTTCCAGCAGGCTATAGGAGAATTGAAGAATGGGAGAAGCAATATTTACCGTCGAGAAATATAGGAATAATTATATTGTCAACTCCAAAAGGAGTAATGTCACATAAAGAGGCAGTAAAGAACAGGATAGGTGGAATACTGTTAGCATATGTTTATTGAGGGGAGAATGGATGACAAGAGCATTTAAAATAAGTGAGGAGATCGAGATTCCTGAAAATATTCAGGTGAACATAGAAAATCTTAAAGTAAAAATTAGCGGACCGAAGGGAAGTCTACAAAGAGACTTCTCCCATGCAAGAAACATATACATAAGGAGAATTGATGGAAAAATATTGATCGAAACCTATTTTCCAAGGAAGCGGGAAAAAGCAATGGTAGGCACAATAAAAGGCCATATAAAAAATATGATTAAAGGGGTAACTGAGGGTTTCAGATATAAACTAAAAATAGTTTATTCACATTTTCCAATAAACATAAAAGTACATGGAAAAACCATACTCATTGAAAACTTTATAGGTGAAAAAGTTGCGAGAAAAGCCAGAATACTGGGAGACGTCAAGATAAAGGTGGAGGGAGACGACGTCATAGTTGAAGGTATAGACATAGAAGCGGTAAGCCAAACTGCAGCGAACATAGAAAATGCAACAAAAATCAAGGGTAAGGATACAAGAGTATTCTTAGATGGCATATACATATATTCGAGGGAGTAAAAATGGAGAGGGAGAAAATTAAAGAGTTGAAGAAGAATAGGAAGAAATATAGGTTTCTTAGACCCTGGCATTACAAGCTAAAGAGGCTGGGAACAGCTTGGAGAAGGCCTAAAGGATTAGATGATAAACATAGACTTAAATTGAAAGGTTATCCGCCTCAAGTTGAAGTGGGCTATAGAAGTCCGAAGAAGATAAGACATCATCATCCATCAGGCTATTTAGAAAAAATAGTACACAATTTAAAAGAATTGGAAGAAGTGGATGCTGAGAAATTTGCTGTGAGAATAGCTCACACCGTTGGAAGGAGAAAGAGAATTGAAATCATGAAGAAAGCTGCAGAGCTGGGAATAAAAATATTAAATCCTGAGGAAATTCTTACGGAAATAGAGGGATGAGGAGATCGAAATGCCAGCAACACTTAGAACTGTAAGAAGATTAGCGGCTGAAATTCTCAAGGTGGGTGAAAGCAGAATCTGGATAGATCCAGAAAATTTGGATAGAGCACTGGAAGCCATGACAAGAGAAGATGTTAAAGGATTGATACGTGAAGGCATAGTGAAAAAGAAGCCGCCGAACAATATAAGTAGGGGGAGAATAAGACGGAGAAAGAAGAGGAGGAGAGGAGCTGGAAGCATTAAAGGAGGAGTTTCAAAGAGAAAGTTTTTATGGATGGTTAAGGTTAGAAGCCAAAGAAAATTCTTGAAGATGCTTAGAAAGAGGAGGATTATAGACAGAAAGGTTTACAGAAAGCTTTATGGAATGGTTAAGGGTGGAGCTTTCCACAGCATTTCACATATAAAAAGCTATATAAGAGAACGTGAATTGGCTAGGAGGAGGTAAAATGGCTAGAACAGCAAGATATAAAGTTCCATTTAGAAGGAGAAGGGAGGGAAAAACCAATTATTACAAGAGATTAAAAATGATAATTTCAGGTAAAAAGAGACTGGTGGTTAGAAGGACAGATAAGTATATATTGGCTCAAATAATGGAAGCAAAAGTCAACGGAGACATTACATTGGCAACTGCCACTTCAAAGGAACTGGAGAAATATGGATGGAACTACTCTTTCAAAAATACACCTGCAGCATATTTAACTGGACTACTGATAGGAGTTAAAGCTTTAAAGAGGGGGATTAAGAAAGCCATATTGGATATAGGGCTTCATCCACCTGTAAGAGGAGCAAGAATTTTCGCAGTTTTAAAGGGGGCAGTGGATGCAGGGATGGAGATTCCATTTTCAGAGGAAGTTATACCGAGAGAGGAGAGGATAAGGGGGGAGCATATATCAAAATACGCCACATATTTAAAGGAGAATAATCCTGAAATCTATGAAAGACAGTTCTCAAGTTATCTTAAAAGAAAAATTTCTCCGGAAAAAATTGTAGAGGAGTTTGAAAGAGTAAAGGGGAGGATAATGGAGGAGTTGAAGTAACATGAGTGCAAATTTGGAGATTGAGGAATGGATTCCCCGTACAACTCTCGGCAAACTTGTAAAGGAGGGTAAAATAACTTCCATCTATCAAATTTATAATTTAAATTTAACCATCTTGGAACCGGAGATCATAGATATCTTAGTACCTGAAATAAAACATGAAATTATAGATATAAGCATAGTTCAAAAACAGACGGATGCTGGAGAATTAAGCAGATTTAAAGTTGCAGTAGTCATAGGAAATGAGAATGGATTGATAGGTATAGGTACAGCTAAGGGAAAACAGCTTCGACTTGCCATAAATAAGGCCATTGAAAATGCAAAGTTAAATATTATTCCAGTTAATAGGGGATGTGGAAGCTGGGAATGCTCATGTAGAAAACCTCACAGCGTTCCATTTAAAGTGATTGGGAAAAGCGGAAGCGTCGAGGTAACGTTAATTCCAGCACCGAGAGGAATAGGACTAGTAGCAGGGGATACTGCAAAGGCAGTTTTAAGATTGGCGGGAATAAAAGATGTCTGGACAAAGACAAGAGGATATACTAGAACCACTCTGAACTTCGCTAAGGCAACATATAATGCATTACTCCAAACGAACAGGTTTAAAAAGATAGGGGTATAAAGATGGGAAGACTGTTAGCGATAATTAGGATTAGAGGAACTGTTGGAGTAAGCGGAGAAATCAAAGACACATTGAAAATGTTGAGACTGAATAGGAGAAACCATGCTACATTAATAGATGACAGGCCAAGTTATATTGGAATGCTTAAAAAAGCAGCAGAATATGTAACGTGGGGAGAGATAGATCTTGAAACCCTTGAACTATTGCTTAGAAGGAGAGGAGAATTAAAGGGAGGAAAAAAACTTACAGACGAATATGTAAAGGAAAAGTTGAAGTTGAACGGGATAAGGGAACTTTCAGAAAAATTGTTTAAAGGAGAATTAAAACTTGAACAATTATATGATATTAAACCGATATTTAGACTACATCCACCTAGCGGCGGCTTTAAGGGATCCGTAAAGAAACACTTCAAAGCTGGAGGGGAGCTTGGATATAGAGGAAGAAAGATAAACGAACTTATAAGAAAAATGTGCTGAGAGGAGAGGAGAAATGGATGACAACTGGCTTCACTGGTTTAATAGAAAGAGAAATATGAGCATTCATGATGAGCTTAACAAAGCAATATTTAAAATGATGAATAGAATATTTAACGATGAAGAGGGGAAGCCTACAATATATGGTGGATGCATGTTTGAAGAATTCTCCAAAATAGAAATGGAAACAAGAAGCCTAGAAGAAATATATAAAGGTATGGATGAACCTTTAGTAGATATTTTAAACGATAAGAAAAGAGTTTTAATTTACATGGAGATTGCTGGAAGAGGGAATAATATAAATATAAAAGCTGAAGAGAAGAAGATAACTGTATATTTAAACTTTAAGAAATATGTTGAAATTAAATTGAAATGTAAAATTAAACCTGAAAGCATTAAAGCTGAATATAGAAATGGCGTCCTAGAGATAATTGCTGAAAAAGAATCATGGTGGGGTCAAGCATGGTTGTGAGGAGAAGGCGAAAGATAAGGAAGTATAGGGGTACACGGACATGTGGTTATGGAATAACAGGGCAGAATAGAGGTAAAGGATTGAAGGGAGGATACGGCAAGTCTGGTAGACATAAACATTTATGGACATGGGTGATGAAATATCAGCCAGACTACTTTGGCAAGAAAGGATTTAAACCGCCTCTCAGCCTCAGAGAAAAGGTGAAACCGATAAATCTTGGACAATTAGATCAGATTGTAAGAAAATTGACTAAGAGTGGAGAGCTTAAAATCATAGATGGAAAGATAACGATCAACGTTTTAAGACTCGGCTACAATAAAGTTTTAGGAGGAGGAAAGCTGACGAAACCCATTATAATTGAATCACCAAGCTTCTCAAAAAAGGCTGAGGAGAAGATCGCTCAAATTGGAGGAAAGGCGATTAAATTATAAACCTTAAAATAACCATTTATCAAGTGAAGAACGATGCCGAGACTAGTAGAAATAATGGAACCGTTGGCTAGATTTCTCCCAGAAGTATCAAAACCAAAAAGAAAACTCACACTTAGAGAAAGGTTGATTTGGACAGGGGTAGTGCTCACCATTTATTTTGTGATGAGTCAAACTCCTCTATATGGCCTTGTAAGGGGCGCTGGATACGATCCATTTCTATATATGAGAATGCTCTTTGCCTCTAAGAGAGGAACATTAATGGAGCTTGGGATAGGGCCAATAGTTACTGCAGGATTGATAATGCAGCTACTTGCAGGGTCAAAGCTTATAGACATCGACCTCTCAGATCCTAAAGACAGAGCCCTCTTCACAGCATCACAGAAGTTGATGGCTATCATTTGGGGAGGAATACAAGCCATAGCATATATTTTAGGAGGAGCATTCGGCCAACTGACACCTGGAATCGCCATACTTGTATTTGCACAACTATTATTTGCAACTATAGTGGTTATGCTTTTAGATGAGATGGTTCAGAAGGGTTGGGGGATTGGAAGCGGGGTCAGCCTGTTTATAGCGGCAGGAATATCTCAACAGATAATATGGCAGATCTTTTCACCCATATATGCAAATGATGGAAAATATTTGGGAGCCATTCTAGCATTCATCCAAACATTGATGAGAGGAGAAGGTATCGTCAATGCTTTTATAAGGCGTGGATCACTGCCAAGCATGACAGGACTAATATTAACCATAATAATATTCATGATTACAATCTATCTTGAAGGGATGAGAATTGAGATACCTGTCGCTTTAGCTAGATATAGAGGAATAAGAACGAAGATTCCGCTGAAATTTCTATATGTATCAAACGTTCCAATAATATTTACATCGATGCTTCTAGTCGATATAAAGATAATATCTCTGTTGATTTGGAGACAATTCAACCCTGCAAATACAGTTACACTATTAAATTGGATTGGAATGTTCAATCAGACTACAAATCAACCGATTGGAGGATTAGCATATTATGCAACTCCGCCTAGAGGGTTAACCTCGGTAATGCAGGATCCAGTTCACGCATTAATTTACAGCATAATTTTAACAATATTCTCGGTGATATTTGCAGTGATATGGGTGGAAGCATCCGGGTTAAGTGCAAAAGAACAAGCTAGCCAACTGGTTCAATCGGGACTGCACATTCCCGGATTTAGAAGCTCGCCGAAAATAATTGAAAGTGTACTTAAAAAGTACATTCCAGCACTTACAATTCTAAGCGGAATAATAGTGGCGGTGATAGCTGCAGTAGCAGACATTATGGGAGCTATAGGATCTGGAATGGGAATACTGTTAACCGTTGGAATAATATATCAGTATTGGAGCATACTTACCCAAGAACAGATAGAGGAATTATATCCAGTTGTCCGTAGAATAATGGGTGAAAAATAGCAAGATATTTTAAAAACTATAATAATTTATAAACAAAGTGGAGTGGAATCGGTATGCTGGATCAAATAGTGAAAATCATAACGGATCTACTAGGCCAATATAGATATCCACCATTATCCTCTATAAGCGTTCTACTTGTAAGCATATTGGTGGGATTAATTACAATAGCTGCAAATTATCTCCTCCTAGACGTTAAGAAGCTAAGGGAATATTCGAGGGAGATTATGGAGTGGCGGAGAGAGATGCAGGAAGCCCTTATGAAGAATGATAGGAAAACCATTGTTAAATTGAAGAAGAGAGAGGCATATATAAGTAAGCTGAACGCTGAACTCATGTCTCAAAGGATGAAACCTTCCTTAATATTTATGATACCGCTCTGGTTCTTCTTCATAATATTTGCGGCAGCATATAATACTGAGGTGGGTTATGTAATTAAGATGCCCTTCTCCATACCCTTCGCAGGGGATAAACTAAACTTTGGAACATGGTATATAATATGCTCACTCCTTGTATTTCCCATTCTACAAAAAATCTTTAAACTTTCATATTGAGGTTGAGAAAATGCCTAGAGGAGCATATAGATCTAGAAGTTTAAGGAGAATAGTTGTGAAGACTCCTGGAAATAGAATTGTAATCCATTATGAGAAGAGGAGACCTAAACCTGCTAGATGTGCAATCTGCCATAGAGAGCTTCATGGAGTTCCAAGGGTTAGATCGATGGAACTTAAGAAAATACCGAAGAGCTCGAAGAGACCTAACAGACCCTATGGAGGATATATATGTCCTAAATGTTTGGAAAAGTTGATTAAAATTAAGGCAAGGGAGGCATAAGTACACTTGAAAAAAATTGTGATCACTGTTAGCGGTCCTCCTGGATCGGGAAAAACGAGACACGCGAAGAAAATAGCTGAAATATTCGGCCTAAGATATTTTTCAATAGGGAGATATTTTAGGGAAATGGCTGAAAACAAAGGGTTGAAACTTGAGAAATTTCATGAGGAAGCTGAGAAAGATAGCAGATTTGACAGGGAAGCAGACAATATAACTATAAGGGAGGCAAAGAGGGGAAATGTAGTTTTAGATGGACATTTAACTGGATGGATGGCGAAGAAATATGCCGATATTAAAATTTATCTTACAGCTCCTATTGAAGCAAGGGCAAAAAGGGTGGCGAAAAGAGATAAGAAAACATTCGAAGAAGCATTAAAAGAAGTGGAGATAAGGGAGGAAAGCAACAGAAAAAGATATTTGAAATTTTATGGAATAGACTTGAATGATCTAAGCATTTATGACATAATTATAAACACGGATAAGTGGGAAGAGAAAACTGTTGAAAAGGCGTTAAAAATACTTATAGAGGATTATATAAAAGAGAAGCGAAACTCTTTTTAATAAATAATTATTTTAGGAATACAGCGCCACAGAGGTGAAAATATGGTAGCAATAGACATTGGAAGAATCTGTGTCAAAACCAGAGGCAGAGAGGCTGGTAAAAAATGTATAATAGTTGACATCATAGATGACAAATATGTTCTAATAACTGGGCCGAAAGAATTGACCGGAGTTAAAAGGAGAAGAGTGAACATAAAGCACATTGAACCGACAGAGTTGAAGATAGAGATCAAACCAGGTGCAAGCGATGAAGAAGTAATTAAAGCCCTAGAAGAACAAGGTTTACTTGATAAGATCAAGGAGAAAGTACGAGTAGAGATTTATTAACCTAAAGCAACTATAAAATACATCATATTTTATTAGAACATATGGATGGGAGATGAAATGATAAAAAACACGAAAACATCCAGAGGAATTCTAATAAAGGCGGAGGAGGAAACCAATCCAAAATATGGATATATACCTAATGAGCGGCCAATAGAACTCCACATGAAAATGGGCATAATAAATTTGGATAAACCGCCAGGACCCACAAGCCACGAAGTAGTCTCATGGATTAAGAGAATACTTAAAGTGAGAAAGGCTGGACATGCCGGGACCCTAGAGCCCTGAAAGGGCGGGGAAATCCCAAAGTAACAGGTGTACTTCCAGTCGCAATCGAAAATGCAACTAAAGCACTGAGAGCTATCACCCATTCAGACAAGGAATACATATGTGTAATGAGACTTCATAAATCCGTCGAAAGAGAAAAAATATTTAAAGTATGCAGAGAATTCGTGGGAAAAATCTATCAGAGACCTCCTTTAAAATCATCAGTTAAAAGAGTGGTAAGAATAAGAACGATCTATTACATAGATATTCTTGAAATTGAGAACAGAGATGTCTTAATGCGTGTCGGATGTCAAGCAGGCACATATATAAGAAAATTATGTCATGATATTGGAATAATACTTGGAACCGGAGCACATATGCAGGAGCTTAGAAGAACAAGATCTGGACCGTTCAGAGAAGATGAAACATTAATCACTCTGCAGGATCTTAGAGATGCATATGAAATATGGATTGAAGAAAAAGATGAAACTGAGCTTAGAAGAACTATTCAACCAGTGGAGAAAGCTGTGGAACATTTACCGAAGATCATTATTAGAGACAGTGCAGTCGACGCAATATGCCATGGAGCAGACCTAGCTATACCGGGAATATTAAGATTGGAGAATGGAATAAGGAGAAGAACTTTAATTGCCATAATGACGCAGAAAGGAGAACTTGTAGCATTGGGGGAAGCTAAGATGACAAGTGAAGAAATTTTGGAGGCAGATAGAGGTATAGCTGCAAAAACTATAAGAGTGATAATGGAGAGAGGAACTTATCCGAGAATGTGGAAATAGAGGAAACATTAGATAAAAACGAATTTATTATGAAATTATTTAAACACTATTAGGTGAAGCCGGGGTAGCCTAGCGGTAAGGCGCAGGCCTGGAGAAAAACTTGAAAGCCTGTGCCCCTTCGGGGGCTCGCGGGTTCGAATCCCGCCCCCGGCGCCACATTTTCAAGTTAAAGATAAGCCGTCTTCTTGCTCTTTTCTGCTAAAAGGCCGCTAAAAATCAGGCTTAAATTTTGCATGGCAACTCTATTTCGCATCTAGGTTCGAACCTTTCAAACTTATTAGACCGACATGCTATTTCTTTCCAGGGCTGCACTTTAGGCTCCAATATAAGAAGCAGGGTTCTCAGCCTCCTCAGCGACTCCAGAGCAAGGGTCTTCAGCAAGATGGTGAAGGAGAACTGGACTCGGCAGGAAAGCCGTGGAGGAAGGGAAAGATCTTGAGAAACGAATGCCAGTTCATGGAAGATTGATTGAATTTCAAAGGGCTGGAAGATGTCAAGTATAACTTTAAAAGCATTATCTCTATGTCCTTAAGCCAGAAGGAATTTCATGGAGATAAATGGAATATACTTCGTCGGATATGAGTAGAGGAATCGCGTGATAGAGAGCTGGAATAGAGGCTCTGGGAGATCATAAAAATTGATTATCCATGTTTCCTATAAACGCCTCCTACAAGGAACTGCTCTGATAATGCATCTCACATGATCCGTGTTAAAGATCGAACACTCTCCTCTAAAAGTTTATCAACGTTTAATTTCTCTTCAATTTTTATGATCTCTGAAAATTTAGCTCTTGTAACTGGCTTCGATGGTTTCGCCCAGCATTCGCCGATATTCATACTGGAAGCTGTAAATGTACCGATTTTTCGAGCTAGAGCAACTATTTCATCCTTATCGAAACCTATCAGCGGTCTTAAAACGGGAAGCCTGGAAGCCTGATCAATAACTCTTAAATTTTTTAGAGTTTGTGAGGCAACTTGAGCAAGATTTTCTCCTGTGGCAATGGCATCTGCATTAACCTTCTCGGCTAGAAAATTGGCAACTCTATACATCATCCTCTTACATAAAATACAGGTATATTTGGGTGCAGAATTCATGAAAACTTCAAGGTTATGTTCATGTCTGAAAAGATATATGGGAAGTTCGAAGCCTATATGCCACTCTTTGAGAATGCTGATCACCTTTAAGAATCGTTTTAGCATGGAATCATCATTCTTAGGGAAATATGCGAAGAGTGGAATAATGGTGCATCCCCGCTTCATGAGCATCCAAGCAGCAACTGGAGAATCTATTCCTCCACTAATTAAACTTACCACTCTTCCAGCAGTACCTAGAGGGAGGCCTCCGGGACCTTGAATTCTACTATTATATATATAGCAGTCATTTCCCTTAATCTCCACATATAAAGTTTTATCAGGATTCTCCAATGAAACATTCAAGTCTAAGTTTTCCTTCACAATTTTCCCCAGCTTTGCCTCTAAATCCCTACTTGTGAATACATGTTTCCCTTTTCTCCTAACCCTTATAGCAAAGGATTCAGCATCCTCTAAAAGGGAGGAACAATTATTTCTAATGAAATCTTCTAAACTGTTAAGATTGACAAATTTGTATGGTGCAAAATATACGATGCCGAAGATTTTACTTAAAACATTAACTGCGCGTAGAATATCCTCTACATCGATTAAAATCCTAGACCATTTATGGATAACTTTAACCTTGCCGGTTCCGCTTAAACCTTCAATAATATTATTCATTAAACGTTTAACGAAACGTCTTCTAACAATATCAGACTTTATCGCAATCTCACCATAAGCAGCCAAAATGCCGTCCCAATTAAATGAACTGAAAGACATGTTTAAAAATATGTGAAATGGAGATTAAAATTTCACTTTTATCCTTGCGGCAACAATTTTAAATCTAATGAATAAAGTATTGTCGGGGTCAAATTTGGATGTAAGGGAGCTTGAAGAATTAATATTGACACCGGGAGTTTCAGGTTATGAAGAGAAGATAAGGGAGAAGATCGCTGAAAAATTGAAGGGAATATTAGAGCCGGATAAAATTTTAGTTGACAGTATAGGAAATTTGATAGTAAAAGTTGGGAGGGGGAAGAAGGAGGATAGCGTTAATAGCACATATGGATGAGCTTGGATTAATAGTGACGAAGATCGAGAGGGATGGAAGAATAGCGTTTAGAAAGATGGGTGGAATAAACGATCAGACACTTATAGGAACCCAATGGGAGATACTTACAGAGAAAGGTAGAGTAAACGGTGTTATCGGAATAAAACCTCCACATCTAATGCTTGGGGAACCTTCCAAAATACTGCCATGGCATCAGCTGAGAATAGATATAGGTGTAGAAAGCAGGGAAGAAGCGGAAAAATTAGGGGTGAAAATCTTAGACCCCATAGTTTATAAGAAGACTGTGTTGAGGCTTGCCAATAATCAGATATCGGCAAGATCACTTGACGACAGATTCGGATGCTTTGCCCTTCTGGAGACGCTTAGAAAGAGAATTGACGATTTGAAGAGAGATGATGAAAATGAAGTATACTTTATATGGTCAGTTCAGGAGGAAATAGGATTGAAGGGTGCAAGAGTTATTGCAAACACTCTTAGACCTAACATAACATTTGCCGTTGACAGTTTCCCATGCTGTTCAACTTTAACGGGAGATGTAATGGTTGGTCGGGGACCAGTAGTGAGGGCTATAGATAGAAGCTCAATATCCAGCAGGGATCTGGTGAGATTCATCCAGAAAATATCTGAAGAGAATGAAATACCTCTTCAAATTGGAGCAACTGGAGGGGGAAATGACGGCTCAGTATGCCAAGAGAGGGGAAGCAAATTGGCAGTAATTGGAGTTCCAATGAAATATTCACATTCACTAGTGGAGACTATAAGTTTAAACGATCTAGAGAAGCTTATAGAACTGCTCCAAAAGATTCTGGAGAGAATTCGAGAATATCCATAAATCATCTGATAAGCCTGGCAATAATACCTAAAATTACTAAGACTGTTCCTGAACCTAAAAAGAGAAACGAAATTAACTGTAATGTAACCCAGACGAAATTCGGATTCAACTTGACGGTCAAACTATAGAAAACATTGTAACCTAAAGGGGAAAACACCAACAGTACCCCGAAAATGGAGAGGACAACTCCAAAAGCTAATAGAACATTAGTGAAAGTCCTTGTTGGAAGTTCATTTTTAAGGCTGCAATAAACCACATCTTCGGGAACTATGGAAGGAAAGGCTAGGGAGAAAGCTCTAATCAATATAGGGGTAACCGTCAACGAGAAAGGCAACATAGTGATAAACCACCAAATGGTTAGGGCAAGGGCAAAGATGGCAAGAACGGTCAGATCTAAACTTTGAGGTAGAGCTCCTAGAAGATATATGGTCGGCACATATAGATATGCGCAGATCAAATTACCCACTAAAAGTGAAATGAAAGTGGAAATGATAAACCTTCTCCAACTAAACTTGCCTTCAAGAAGCTTTCCAAAGAGAAAGAAGGTAATAAAATTGCTTGGAACAGCAGCAGTTAAACTTGGAATGTAAGGTTGAGCATGTTTTATTGAATCAACGATAAATGTACCTATGGCAGCTCCTATTCCAGCTGGAAAAGGCCCAAAAACTACTGCAAAAACTTGAGGGATAACTACAGCAGGCCTGAATTGACCTCTACCCCAAGGTGAAACTATAAATGCTGTAAGATATGAACCTATAGCATATAGGGCTGCACAGATTGCAACTATTGAAATTTGAAATGCAAGGGAGCGTCGAATTCCACTCAACTTACATCCCAAAATAAAAATGGAAGGATAAATTTAAAATTTATCATTACAATCTAATTTGAAATGAAGATTTGAAGCGGTATGAAAAGTTTGGAAGATAAGAGTTAGATTAAAATA
Source organism: Thermoproteota archaeon (assembly GCA_003649185.1). Classification (GTDB taxonomy): domain Archaea; phylum Thermoproteota; class Methanomethylicia; order Culexarchaeales; family B10-G16; genus Culexmicrobium_B; species Culexmicrobium_B thermophilum. The sequence goes on from QMRB01000003.1 coordinate 39,769, forward strand.
TATTATGGAAAATAAAATTTGGAGGAGATGTTAAGCCGGGGTAGCTCAGCCTGGGAGAGCATCCGGCTGAAGACCGGACTGTCGTGGGTTCAAATCCCACCCCCGGCATACCAGCATAAACTTGCGGTAAATTCTTGTTCTCCCTTCCTAAACAGTTTGACACCTACAACTTCGCAGACATATTCAAATCCTCTTTCAATCAGCTTTTTAGCCTCATCAACCGTTTTAGCAGTTTTACAAATGTATTCGTCAAAGTCATTCCTGAATAACGCTTCTTCAAGCTGAACATATATTAACGTGTTTCAATGTTTTTATGGCCTAGAAACTTTATCACATATAGAATGTCCCTTGTCTGATGGTATAGCATTATAGCTTTCCAACATCTGATCAAATGAAATGTTACTTGTTGCAGCCTCGGATTTCCAAGCTTATATGCGATTCGTTTACGCTACCTTTCAAATGTTCTTCTTAGACTGTGAAGACTTCCATAACCGAATATTCCTCCACTCCTATTTCTGCCGCCGACCTTTAATTGAAGGAGCATTTCAATAAGCTTCCCTGAAAACTTGAATATTCGCGGATTGCTTCCTTTTTCCAGCGTTATGAGTATTGTTCTTTTAACGAAGTCTACGTCGATCCATTCAAGTTGCCATGCTTCACCTGCCCTCATTTCTTCCTCCTTTAGGAGTTGAAGGAAGGCTGCCACTTTTCGGCTGCATTCGACTATAAGATCGTCTACATTTCATTAGTATCGGAATCTCAAAGTCGCACCTATTCTTATCTATAAATGCCAGTTTGGAAGCGACAGTGAAAATCACTTTTGTTAAGCCAGTTTTAAACCGAATTTTTTCAATTCTTTAAAATGTTTATCCCTTGTTTTTAAGGCCATATTATTAGATATGGCTGTTGCAGCTATCAGTATGTCCGCATCAGGTACAAGCACGCCTTTCTCTTTAAGATTCCGATAGATGCTACAATACGTTTCTATGACCTGATTATTTATGTTAAGGACGTCAAAGCTCTCTTCTAGTAATTTCTTGACTTTCTCTCGCTTCTCAGCCTTTAATCCCCTTAAAACTTCAATTAAAGTTATAATTGAGATCGCCCCAACCTCATATCTCCTCTTATGCAGCATCTCTATAACTATATCCGTGTCAAGTAATATCATCTAAATCGAAACCTCTCTCTAAACTCCTTACTCGACTCAACAATAGCCTTCAGATCTTCTTCCGTAAGGATGCTTGTCAACTCATCAAACGCCCTCTTACCCTTCAAGCTTCTAGCCTCAAAATAAAGCCTAAGCAGAAAACTTCCCCAATTCTCCCTACCCTTAGCCTTTTCAAGCAACCTTTTAACATCATTCGGAACCGAAATAGTCACATACCTACTCAACTACTTCACCATATAATTATATAATCAAATAATATATAGCATTTTCTGAAAAACACACACCCATTAATCTATGCAAAAAGCAATAGAAACTCCCAAAAGAACCAAGAAGAAGGTTTAAACAGAAAAAGAGGGGAATTTACTGGATATATCTTCAGCGCTCATTAAGTGCAAATCCCATCCTCCGGCATATGAGAATTCTCATCTACACCTTTCATCAGCAATTTTCAGGAATACATTAATGATGATTCTAGTGAAAAGGTTCTAAAGTTCAAGGAAGGAAAATTGGGATGCTTCGATAAAATCTAAATGGAAAAACTTATTCAAGTGGAGAATTTAATAATAGGGGGCGATGACTGGTCAGAGTTAAAATGAAAAGTGATGTGAAGGCATTAAGAGGAGCCCCAGTATGGCGGCGGTCGTCTAGCCTGGACTAGGACTCGAGCCTCCCGAGCTCGTGACCCGGGTTCAAATCCCGGCCGCCGCACCAAACATTACATTCAATGATGAGAACCGCCAATTCAGCGATGCTGCATTTAAAATATTACGTCTTCTCCTGGAACCCTCCTGAATAATCTTATATCACCTATATGTTTAGCTCCAGTGATAAAGCGGATTAAACGTTCAATTCCTAAGCCTCCACCTGCACTTGGAACGAGAAGCCCCTCCTTAGCTATAAGCAGATACTCCTTGTATAAGTTGAGGTTTAAGCCGTCATCCTTCATGCGTTTCACTAATCGTTCATATTGGTATTCCCTTTCTCCCCCTGAAAGTGCTTCTCCAAATCCTTCGGGATAGATTAAATCATAGTTTTTGTAATGTCCTGGATTATTCTCATCCTCTTTATCATAGAATTCTCTTTTATGGCAGATCACCCAGAAGGGTTCTCTATGATCTTGTGAAGCTTTATCCTCCCAATCTTCACCGTAGGTTTCGATGAGCTCATGTGAAGTGTAAATGTCGAACGGTTTTCTAGGCATCCTTAAATCCCTGTTAAGCGATTCCAGATCTTCTCTATTTAAATGGTTCACTTTCCATAATATGTGGATTAATAAGTCTTCCACCAAATTCATTATGTCGAACATCGATGCATATGCTACTTCAAAGTCCATTTGTGTGAATTCGAAGAGATGTCTCCCCGATCTTCTCCTTGAAGAGTTCTCTAATCTAATATTTGGAGACATTATGAAGATCTTCTTTAGGCCACTTGCAAGTGCCAATTGTTTATGAAGTATCATACTCTGGGTTAAACATAATTCAAATCCATTATACTTTATTTTTGGAATATATTGTATTGAGCTGTTAGGATCTGGACCTAATGGATCGGTGAATTTCGAAGTCAATATTGGAAGTAACTGTATGAAATTTCTTGAAAACATGAAATCGTTAATCGCCTTAATCACCGTTGTCTGAATCCTCAATATATGTGGAATTTCGCTTCTTCTCAAGAATCGTAGGAGGCTGTTTATAGCTTTCTGCATATGTCTATTAACCTGCACTTTTAATATCAATTTTTTCCCTAAAATAGGGGAATTTATTCAAATATATTGGATGAATACTGTTCTTAAATGTAATTTATTCGATTTTCAATGATGAAAAAAGAAATATATTCCAATATTTTAAAATTTAGAGGGGAAGATGAAATTGTCAATAGGCGATAAGGAAAAAAGAATCTTAGAAATACTTCAGGAAAATTGCCGCTTAACAGTTAAAGAGATAGCTAGAAAAATTGATTCACCCATAACAACAATATATTCGAAACTTAAAAAATTGGAGAAACAGGGTTATATTAAAAAGTATACGGCAATAATAAATGAGAAAAAACTTGGATTAACTACAACTGCATATATTTTACTATCATTCTCCTATGAAACAAAGAATGGGAGAAAATTGGATCAAAGAGAAGTTGCAAGACGAATAGCAAGAATTCCGGAAGTTCAAGAAGCACATATTGTAACGGGAGATTGGGATATAATACTTAAAGTTAGAGTTAAAGATGTAGATGATCTTGGAAAATTCATAATAGACAAGTTGAGAAGAATTGAAGGTGTGGAGAAAACGTTAACCTCAGTGGTGCTTGAAACAGTAAAGGAGACAACAAAGATTCCCATTAAAGGCCTATATGCAAAGGAGGAAAAATAGAAATATGGGACAACAATTAATGAACTATAGTTAATCTGACAAATGCTGGTGAAGAGATGAGTGGAAAGAGGAGAAAGGACTTCACAGGCGAACTCTCCAAAATGGTAAACTCACTTGTAAAAGTATACCTGTTAGATGGAAGAATAATTATGGGAAAATTGCTAAACATAGATTTTGATTATTTAAATCTTTTAGTAGAAGAAATCCCACAGGAGGAAAATCGAGAGATAACGCTGATACCTGGAACCTCAATAAGCCACGTGAAAATTGTGAGAAGTAAAAGTAAAAGAAAAATGCCGATAGAAAAGAGAATATTATCATTGCTGGAGAAGGAGCCGGAGCTAACTGAAGAGGAAATAGCAAACATTCTAAACGTCGACCTAACCAGGATAAGAAAAGCCGTGGATAGGTTAAAAAGGAAGGGACTTTTAAAGAAAGAAAAGAAGGCGAAGAGGGAGAAAGGCAGGACGGAAAATTGAGGATGAAAATAAAGCCGATAGCATTCGACAGTCTCGGAGTAAGATCCATGTGCACATACATAAATACAGATAGTATACGAATATTGATAGATCCGGGAGTTTCACTAGGCAGAAGATATGGAAAGATTCCGCATCCAAGAGAGTATAGACAGCTGAAAAAGAAGAGAAAAGAAATATATGAAATGGCGGATAAAACGGATTTAATAATAATAACACACTATCACTTCGACCATTATACTCCTCTAGGGATAACCGATTATCTTTGGACTTGGACAAATCCAGAGGAGACTAGCCAAATATATCAAGACAAAATCGTTCTTATAAAAGATTTCAAAGAGAAAATAAATATGAGCCAGAGAAGAAGAGGATGGATCTTTACAAAACTTTTGGAGAAGATCAATTGTAAAGTAAAGATAGCAGACAGCAAGAAATTGATGTACGGTGATACGACTATTAAAATTAGTGATCCAGTTCCACATGGAGAGAAGGGAACACCACTAGGCTATGTACTTATGGTGGAAATTGAAAGTGGAGATGAAAGATTTCTATATTCATCTGATGTTCAAGGACCCATATGCATTAAGACCAGAGAGATCATTGAAAAAGAAAAGCCTGAAATGCTCATAATTGGCGGCCCTCCCACATATCTACCTCAAATAAAGAGGGAAAATATAGAGAGCGCTATAAAAAACATGATCAAATTGTCAGAAAAAATTCCAAATATAATTGTAGATCACCATTTATTAAGAGATGTAGAATGGGAGAAATACATTAACATGATTAAAGAAAACTGTGAACACTGTAAAATTCAAACGGCAGCAGAAAATATTGGAGAAACAAACATGCCGCTGGAAAGTTTAAGGAATATTCTATATGAGAAGGATCCACCCTCCAATGCTTTTCTTAAATGGAGCAAGCTTCCATACAATAAAATTAAAAATACAATGCCACCTATATAACGATCAAAAATGTGCCTAGATAAATCCAATAACCATTGAGTATGATGATCTCCACTTAAAGCAACATAACCTTTCAAACGATTATTTATAAAGTTCCAAATAAAAGTAAAATTAAATATTAGGAGTATGATTCGAATTGGAGAAGTTAAAGATTGTGGCAATTGCATCGGTGAAGGTGTCTCGAGAAGATGATGCCGGTATAGAAATTTTAGACTACATATTTCCATATGATTCTAAAGCCAAATATGTTAAAACCAGCTTTCCAGGCATAATTCTCATATTGTCAAAGTTAAATTCAGACAGAGTTATGGAGATGCTTAAAGACCGCATTATAAGTAAAGCTTACAGAATAGTTCCAATACAAAGACTGATAAAAATTGATTTAAACGGAATCATCAACACAGTTATAGAACTTGCCTCTAAGATTAAAGGAGAAGTAAAATTCAAAGTGGAATGCAAACTTAGAGGAGTTAAAAGCATCGAGAGAAATATTATTGTAAAAGAAATAGCTGAAAAATTGAAGGAGAAATGGGGATGGATAGTGGATTTAGAAAATCCAGAATATATTGTTACAATTGAAGGTATAGGTGAAAATGTTGGAATATCCGTTGTAAGAAGAGAGAATATATGGAATAGAAGTAGATTTATCAAACGTTTCCATGAATACTTTCAGCTCTAAAATATGCATCCATTAATATAGAAGGCGATTGGAAGAGAGATCTCCAAACCAATCGAAGAAATTTCAATATAGATGGAAGTCAACCTTTAATATGGCTGTTAAACTTAAAGAAATGGGAGAGTTGAAATGGAAGATATTGTAAAAATGGTGGATATTTCGAGAAAGGAAGATCAGCTTAGAATTGCAGTGGCTTCAGGTAGAATAAAGCTTAAACCGGAAACGATAAAAAAGATTGTTAGAGGCGAAATAGAGAAGGGAAATGTAATAGCAGTAGCGAAAATAGCGGGAATTATGGCGGCTAAGAGGACTGCAACACTGATACCTCTATGCCATCCAATACCTATAACAAATGTTAAGATAAATATAAATGTTGAAGACGAATATGTGGAGGTAAAGGCCACGGTGAAGGCGAAGGCGAAGACAGGGGTGGAGATAGAAGCCTTAACGGCAACTGCAACAACCCTAATAACGATATGGGATATGGTTAAAAAATATGAGAAGGATGTGCAAGGAAGGTATCCTGAAACTGAAATAGAAAAGATTAAAGTTGAATTAAAATTAAAAGAGTAAAGAGTAACAATGAGAGTCTACTCCATAATAGGCGCGACGAGAAATATTGGAAAAACAAGAATAATTGAACAGCTTATAAAAGAGTTTAAGGAGAGAGGAATCCCAGTAACGGTAATTAAACATACAGAAAAAGATTTAGACATGGAAGGAAAGGATACTTATAGGTTTATGAAGACTGGAGCTGAAAAAACCATAGCATTGACACCGAATGGGGCGACAATCTTCACCAGAGAAAAATCATTGGAAAAAGTTTTAGAGAAATATGTGGAGAAGAGGGGAATAATATTAGTTGAAGGATTGAAGAGATCGAAGTATCCTAAAATAGTAATAGTAGAAGTAATTGACGAAATAGATAAACTAAAATTTGAGGGAAAACTGTTAGCAATAGTGGTGAAGAACAATTTAAAGAAGTATGCAATTAGGGGAAAACCAATATATCGAATAGATGAAATTGGAAAAATTGCAGATTTAATTGAAAATACAGCCCTAAAGGAAACTTTAAAATGTATGGGAGGATTGAACTGCGGGCTATGCGGATATAAAAGCTGCAAGGATTATGCGAAGGCAATAATCCATGGAGACGACTGGGAAGGGAAATGCAAGCTAAAATATAGAGTTAAATTGGAGATAGATGGCAGAGAAATCCAAATAAAACCATATGTGGAATACGTACTTTTCAACATTATAGATGGATATGTAAAAACACTTAAAGGCTATACGCCAAAATTTAAGGAAGTAAAGGTGAAGATAGAGGATGCAGAAGCCAATACTTGACAATTATGGAAGGCCGACAACTAAACTTAGAATAACATTGACACATAAATGCAACTATAAATGCATATACTGCCACATGGAAGGAGAGGAGACAAAAGAAGAAGTAGAGATGACTCCTGAAGAGATAGAGAGGCTGGTCAGCATAGCTGTACAGCTGGGAATTAGCAAGATAAAATTGACAGGAGGCGAACCCCTCTTAAGAGAAGATCTTTCCGAAATTATTAGAAGAATATCAAAGATCAAAGGCATTGAAGATATAGCTATAACAACAAATGGTTCTCTTCTAAAAAAACTTGCAGCAGAATTGGCTGAAGCAGGTCTTATGAGGCTGAACGTTAACCTTCCAACAATAGATCCGAACACGTATAGGAGAATAACATGTGTTGACAGGAGGCCCGAAGAGATAATAGAAGGAATATTAAAATGTAAGAATGCTGGAATAAGCCCTATAAAGGTTAACATGGTGATACTTAAAGGGATAAATGATAATGAAATCTCAAAGATGATGAAGTTTACAAGGGAGAATGGGTTAATATTACAGTTGATTGAACTCGAGAAAGTGGGAATAGATGAAAAAATCTATAGAAAATATTATTTCAAACTGGATGAAATAGAAAGAGAATTGGAAAAAAAGGCGGTTAAAATCATAATTAGAAGAGATATGCAGAATAGGAGGAGATTTCGATTGGCTGATGGAACAGAGGTGGAAATTGTTAGACCATATGAAAATGGAAGTTTCTGCCAGGCATGTACAAGGATAAGGTTAACGGCAGATGGAAAATTGAAGCCATGTCTAATGAGAAACGATAATCTCGTCGACATATTAACCCCATTAAGACTGGGAGCTGAAGATACAGAGCTGAAAAAAATTTTTATAGAGGCTATAAAGAGGAGGGAACCCTATTGGAAGCTGAAAGATACATTCTCAAAGTGTTCTATTTAGGCGGCAATTATTATGGCTTTGTAAGACAACCCAACCTTCCGACGATAGAGGGAAAGATAATAGAAGTTTTAAAAAATATGAAATTAATCCTCGATAAGCCGAAGATAAAATATGCAAGCAGGACGGATAGAGGAGTTCACGCTTTAGGCCAAACATTATCAATAGAATTTGAAGGGAAACCTGAAATAGATTTGATAAATGAAAAATTACCAGTAGATATAGCTATATGGGCTTACAGCAGAATTATAGGAAACTTTAATCCTAGAAGAGAAACCATATACAGACATTACAAATATGTTTTGAAATGTGAGGAAGATTTGAATATAAGCGTCATGGAGGAAGCATTAAAAGCTATTAGAGGAATCCATGACTTCAAAAATCTATGCTACAAAGTGAAATCTCCAACATTTAGAAGAATATATGAAGCATTTGCTGAGAGGAGAAATGAAACGATAATCTTCGAATTTATAGGCTCAGGGTTTGCCCGGGGATTAATAAGAAAGCTGATAACCATTATAGTTAAGATTGGAAGAGAGGAGATGACTGTTAACGATTTAATAGATATGCTTAAGGGAAAAGTGAAACAAAAAAATGTATATATGGCTCCGCCTCAAAACCTCTACCTTATAGATGCATTTTACCCTATAAGCTTCAGAATAAATGAGGATGGAGTGAGAAAAGTGAATAATTGTCTAAGAAAAATCCATGAAGACTTAAACCCTGTTTTTAAGGAGATGGAAAGAGACTTTTCAAAACTAATTGAAAAGTTTTCGAATTTTAATGAGCTTTACTCACATCCTTAACAGTATACGTTCAGCTTTATCGTAGCTTCCAGTTAGAAAAATTATTGAAGCCGAATCTAAATCCAACCATTTTGCAATCCCTGAAGCTGTTTCAGGGTCAAGTTCAAATATAACTTTTAGGAAAGGAAGATACTCCACTCCTGCAATTCTTTTTGAAACATGACACTTCTTCGCAATAGCTGAGAGCACATGATTCTTTACACTTCTAAACGTTCTTGTTTGGCTTAAAAGTCTAATCCGCTCAGGAAAATTATATTTAACAAATCTAAACTTACGTCTCCTAGCCATAGCTACACCGGCACTCATCAAGTCCAGAGCATAACTTAAAAGAGACCAATCCTGAGATGAACGGATCCTTCCAAAATATATATCAGCCCTAGATAACGCTTCATATCCGCCAATTAACTCTTCAATCAAAGTATATTGGAGAGGCAGATTCTCATGGATCCATTGAAGTAGCATGTTATAGTCGAGAGTGGATCGTGAAAGAGCAGCTTTAGCAGCTCTACAATTACTGGAAGAGAAGATTCCACGTAAAACTTCAAAAGCATCCAGCTGTCTATCTCTAAAAGCAATCCAATTAACATCCTCCAAGGTTAGCCTTCTCTTTCCGAAAGCCACAGATTGAAGATCATTTATAGCGGATCTAACGTCGCCACCGCTCCTGTCAGCAATAAACTTCAATGCTGAAGGATCAGCAGCAATCCCCTCAGCTAGGCAGATCTTTCTCAGAAACGAAACTATAGATCTAACATTGACACGTGAATATTTAATTAGCTTGCATCTTTCACGCAGCTCCCTGAAATTGGGATTCCAAGGATCATTGGCGGTTAAAACGACGGGATGAATGGAGAGATCTACAAGTTTTATTATGGCGTTCAATCCCCCTCTATCCTCCGCCATATTTATACCGTCAACCTCATCTACAAGGATTATTCTTCCCCTCCCCAGAAGGGAATATGTTTCAGAAGCTCTTCCCAGAATTCTCTCAACTCTATATCTAGTTCTAAAGTCGCTGGCATTCATTTGGATCAGTTCTAGATTATAAGTTGAAGCAGCAACCTCGACAGTTAAAGTTTTTCCAACTCCTGGAGGACCCCAAAGAAGCGCTGCATGCTTAACCGCCTTCCCTTTCAATTTATTCTCCAACCATGATCTGAACTCTGATATAGCCTTATAGTTGCCTATAATCTCCTCAAAGGATTTAGGTTTATATTTATTAACCCATAGAATGCTTGAAGTATTCATCCAGTATCCCTCAACTCTTCACCATACAGGGCGAAGTATGCGAGTAGTGCGCTCAACTGGATTTCCTCATCAGAACCCTCTATCATTCTAAAGTTTATTTCGCCGATCTTGTCGATCAATTTCACCTTGGAGTGTTCTGGAAGTGTTAAAGAGAAGACTTCCCTATGCATCTGTCTAACTATGTCTACACCTGAAAGACCATAATGAACCATAAGATCCCTCAATTTTTCTCTAGCCTTAATGAACTCCCCGTTCAATGCAAGCTCCATCATCTCCTTTATCTCCAATGGATTGGCTCTACCTACAACCCTATAAACCGACTTATCATTTACAACACCCAGAGCTGCAGCTGCCTGAAGAGTATTTATAGCTCTTCTAAGATCGCCTTCAGCCACGTAAAGTATGGCTTTCAACCCGCTTTCATCAATGTTCACCCCTTCATTTTCAGCTATCATCTTTATTCTACCAGCTATATCTTCATTTGAAAGAGGTTGAAATCTGAAGACTGCACATCTAGACTGGATGGGTTCAATAATCTTGCTAGAATAGTTTGCAATTAAAATGAAACGGCATGTTCTAGTATAGAGCTCCATGGTACGCCTCAAAGCTTGCTGAGCATCACTTGTCATATTGTCAGCTTCATCCAATATGATTATTTTAAATGGAACATCTCCAATGGGCATGGTTCTAGCGTAATCTTTAACTCTTTCCCTGACCGTTTGAATTCCCCTCTCATCTGAAGCATTCAACTCTAAAACATTTCTCCTCCAATACTCTCCATAAAGTTCATGGGCTAATGCTAAGGCAACACTGGTCTTTCCGGTTCCAGGGGGACCTGCAAACAACATGTGAGGAACATTTCTCCTTTTAACGAATTCTTTAACTCTTTCCACTACTTCCCTTTGATCAACTACTTCGTCCAGATTTTTCGGCCTATACTTCTCAGTCCAAAGCATCATAGTGGCAGTAACCATATGGACACCAGCATTAACTTATAAAAAGAAAATTATTAAGTTAACCTGTGGAAAGATAAACTTAATACAGACCTACAAGTAGAAATGAATGCATACGGTGTGTTAAATGTTTAAACATGTAGTTAAAGCTTCAGAAATAGTTTCCGATACGGATTTGGTAAAAGCAGTGATAAAGAAGGCTTATTCTCCAATTCGAATAGGAGATGCAAAGATAGATCTAAATGCAGAGGGATTGGAAATTCAATTACCAAGATGGGCTGCAAGGAAACTCTCCCAACTGGGTTTAATCGAGATAAAAAGCATCGATGAAATAGGTTTAAGAGAGCTGCTCAGAATGCTTTGGAGAGAGTCAAGAGAAATAAACTTGACAAGCATAGATCCACACTTCTATCCTAAAATTAAAAGAACACTTAGAAAGATAAGGGAGGAAATTAAAGAGAATCTGCAACCTGAAACCATACAGAAACTTAAAAGATTTGAAAACACGGTGATGGATATCATAAACTGTAGAATCCAGAAGATTGTTCAAGCAGCTTTAAGTGAAGCAATACCTCAAATATTAATGGAAAATATGACTATTGAGGAGAAAGCATTGCTGGGTGAAATTAAACAGATCATAAAGAAATGGAAGGAATATATGCTTAAAGGAGAGGAGGAGAAGTGACCCTGGAGATAAGTGAACTGGATCCTAGAGAGAAGTTTGCAAACTTCTATAAATCCTTCAAAACTTCTGAAGGAGAATACAAGTATAGGCGGCTGCTAAGCCAAATGGCGATAACAGGACAGAGATCCCTCCACATAGATTTCGACGATCTCATGCAGTATGACCATGAACTTGCTGAAAGGTTAATTGAGAAACCTTTCAGATATATTGAGGCCGCTTCAAATGCTGTTGGAGATGTAATGAGAATAATCAATTTAAACTATGCTATGAAAGTGAAAAGATTTAAAGCGAGATTCAGAAAGCTTCCTGAAGTCACCCCGCTCAGAAAGATAAGAGCAGAACATTTGGGAAAACTGATAATGATAGAAGGAATACTTACAAGATCCTCATCAGTTAAGCAGCAGTTGATAAGAGGAATTTTCGAATGTCAAAACTGTGGAGCTGCAATAGCTGTAGAGGCGAAGAGAAGAGAAGAACGGGTAGTTCAGCCTAAAATTTGTCCAAACTGTAGAAAGAACGGACCGTTCAAATTGATACTTGAAGAATCAGAGTTCATAGATTGGCAGAGATTAACAATACAGGAGAAACCTGAAGAGTTGCCGCCAGGCCAACTTCCACGATCAATAGAGGCAATAGCCAGAGAAGATCTAGTTGACGTTGCAAGACCAGGTGACAGAGTAGTGGTGGTAGGTATACTTAAACCTATCAGGGAATATTCGCCGAGGGGAAGCTTATCTACATTTAGACCGGAAATAGAAATAAACAGCATAGATGTCTCCGAGAAAGGTTTGGAAGAGATAGAGATATCACCCGAGGATGAGGAGGCCATAAAGGAGTTGGCGAAAGATCCGCTTATCCATGAGAAAATAATCCGATCCATAGCGCCATCAATCTATGGTTATAGGGAAATAAAGGAGGGTATAGCCTATCTTCTCTTCGGAGGAGTGCCGAAAACGCTTCCAGACGGAGTGAGGATTAGAGGAGATATAAACATTTTATTGGTTGGAGATCCTGGAACTGCGAAAAGCCAACTTCTACAATATGTGTCCAGAATAGCGCCGAGAGGCATATATACTTCAGGTAAAGGTTCCACTGCAGCAGGGCTTACAGCAGCAGTTGTAAGAGACAAGTTGACTGGCGACTGGTATCTTGAGGCAGGAGCCCTAGTACTTGCAGATGGAGGAGTAGCCTGTGTAGATGAAATAGATAAAATGAGAAATGAGGATAGAGTGGCTATGCATGAAGTTATGGAGCAGCAGACAGTGAGTATAGCAAAGGCAGGTATAGTGGCAACTTTAAATGCAAGGACAGCTATACTTGCAGCGGCAAATCCCACCTTAGGAAGATTTATAGAGCAGAAACCAATAACTGAAAACGTCAATTTGCCAGTTACAATTCTATCAAGATTCGACCTAATCTTTAAGATAAGGGATATTCCGGATGAAACAATAGATGAAAAAATGAGTGAACATATTTTAAGATTACATCAGTTGAGAGGATATACTGGGCCAACTCCAATCCCACCTGATCTACTTAAAAAATACATAAGCTATGCGAGAAAAAATGTTCAGCCGAGAATTTCACAAGAAGCCTTTGAAAGGATAAAGAAATACTATGTGGAAATGAGAAAGAAAGGGAAAGAGGTGGGCAGTATACCTATTACGCCGAGACAGCTTGAAGCTCTGGTGAGAATGAGTGAGGCAAGAGCAAAGATGGCTCTAAGAGAAGAAGCAACGAAAGAGGATGCAGAGGCGGCGATAAGACTTATGAGCTATGTGCTTGAAACAACAGCATATGATAGAGAGACTCAGAGCATAGATATTGATGTTCTAATGACTGGAAAATCTAGATCCCAAAGAGAGAAGCTTGGAAAATTAATGGATATAATAAGAGAGAAGATAAGGGAAATCTCCGGACCGGTTAAGAGAGAGGAAATAGTGGAAGCTGCAAAAAATGCGGGATTAGAGGAGAGTTTCATAGAATTAGCCCTCGAAAAGTTGTCGAAGGAAGGAGTAATATTCGAGCCGAGACAGGGCTACATAATGCTAACCTAATGGAGGGAAGAGATAATTCGAGTAAGAGAACTGCCGATACCTGAGCAGATAAAGGAGATATTGGAGAAAAATGGGATAAATGAGCTATACCCACCTCAAGTTAAAGCCGTTAAGTCTGGACTATTGGAAGGAGAAAACATAGTTTTAGCTGTACCTACCGCTTCGGGAAAGACTTTAGCGGCAGAATTGGCGATGACTAAAAAGATACTTGAAGAGGGAGGAAAAGCTCTTTACATGGTGCCGCTGAGAGCACTTGCAACCGAAAAGTATCGTGAATTTTTAAAGTATACTGAGACTGGAATAAAAGTGGCTATAAGTACAGGGGATTATGATAGCAGCGATCCATGGCTTGCAAATTATGATATAATAGTGGTAACCAATGAGAAGGCTGACAGCCTTCTTAGACATAGACCTACATGGATGAGCAGAATAAGCATTATAGTTGCAGATGAAGTTCACATTATAAATGATTCCAGTAGAGGACCGACATTGGAGATGGTTTTAGCCAAACTTAAATATGTAAATCCGAAAGCCCAGATAATAGCTTTAAGTGCAACTATAAGGAATGCTGAAGAGATAGCTGAATGGTTGGGTTCGAAAATTATTAAAAGTGAATGGAGACCCGTTCCACTGAAAAAGGGAGTATACTTTAGAAATAGAATAATCTATGATGATGGAGAAATAGTGGAGGTTTCTGGAAATCTAAGTGAACCCTGCCAAGCACTGGTAAATCAAACTTTAAAGGAAGGAGGACAAGTGTTAATCTTCACAAATACAAGGGAAAATGCTAAAAGACAGGCACTGCGTCTAGCAACACTCACATCGAAATATTTGAAAAAGGGGGAGAGAAAAAAGTTGAAAGCATTGGCAGAAGAAATCTTAAAAACGGGTGAAACTACAAGGATAAGTGAGCAGCTCTCCACATGTGTAGCGAATGGAATAGCCTTCCATCATGCAGGCCTCATATATCAGCATAGAAAAATCATTGAAGACGCCTTCCGAGACTTTAAAATAAAAGTTATATGTGCAACTCCAACACTTGCTGCAGGAGTTAATCTACCAGCTAGAAGAGTCATCATTAAAAGTTATTATAGGTATAGTGGAAGCTTCGGAAGCCAACCAATACCAGTACTAGAATATCATCAAATGGCTGGAAGGGCAGGCCGACCAAAATACGATGATATGGGCGACGCCATTTTAATAGCAAAAACAAGAGACGAACGGGAATTTCTCTTTGAAAACTATGTGAAAGCACCTCCAGAGAAGATCTGGTCGAAGCTTGCTGCGGAATCTGCTCTTCGATCACATATTTTAGCAGCTATAGCCACGGATTTTGCTAGAACCGAACGCGGCCTAATGGACTTCATGGCCCAAACATTCTATTACCATCAGTATGGGGGAAGCATATATATTGAGAGTATAATTCGAAGTATCCTTAAATTTTTAGAGGAGAACGAGATGATCAGGATAGATGAGAACCATTTAAAAGCAACGAAGATCGGTATAAGAGTTTCTCAACTCTATATAGATCCTCTAAGTGCAGTATACATGATGGATGGTCTTGAAAAGAGAGGAAAAGCAACAGAAATAGCCTACCTACATTTAGTGGCTACAACTCCAGACATGCCTAAACTTTTTCTGAGAAGAGGGGAGAGGCGAAAGTTAACTGAAAAAGCCTTGAAGATTCAAGATGAACTGTTAGTTGAACCTCCAGACCCATATATAAATGCAGATGAATATGATTTCTTCCTTGCCTCTCTAAAGACAGCTTTAACCCTATATGATTGGATAAATGAGATGAAAGAGGATGATATAATAGCGAAGTATAGGATAGGTTCAGGAGATATATATTCATTGGCCTCCACAGCTAAATGGCTAATATACTCGGCTGCTGAGATAAGTAAGCTTTTAAAACTTAGAAACCATATAAAACCTTTAAGACAATTAATGCTCAGAATACAATATGGATGTAAACCTGAACTTCTAGAAATAGTTCAGTTGAAGGGGATAGGTAGAATAAGGGCAAGAATGCTGTATAATGCAGGTTATAGAACCATTCAGGACTTGAAGAAGGCGCGAATAGAGGATCTTCTCAAAATTCCAACTATAGGAAAAGAAACTGTAAAAAGCATAATCGAGCAGATTGGAAGAGAAAATGAAAAAGTGAAAGTTGAGGAGAAAAGAGATGAACAAAAAAGAATAATAGAGTATTTTGAGAAGAGAAGTAAGGTGAAAAATAATGGATGATATGCAAATAGTTGAAAGAGAGAAAGTTGTGGAAGGATCACCGATCATAATTACGGGATTACCTGACGTCGGTCTAGTAGGGGCTATTGCGTCAATTCACCTGATAAAAAAATTAAGCATGAAGGAGTATGGGCATGTAGAATACGATTTAATTCCACCCGTAATAATACTTCATGAAGGAGAAATTAAAGCGCCAGTGAGACTGTATAGTAAAGGTAAAATAGTAACGTTAATTTCGGAGATAACCCTACCTACGGAAACATTGATGAAATTATCCAAAAAAATAGCTGAATATGCGAAAGAGAAGGAAAGTAGACATGTAATAATGTTGAGTGGACTCGTTACACCGAATAGATTGGACATAGAGAAACCGAAAGTTTACGGAATAGCTACTAGAAGGGAAGATAGGGAAATGCTGGAAAAGAATGGAATAACATTGCTGAAAGAGGGATATGTAACTGGAATAAACGCGCTTATATTGAGGGAGTGTATGAAAAAGAATATTTCAGCAATAATACTTTTAGCTGAATCCTTTAATGAATTTCCAGATCCAGCTGCTGCAGCGGCAAATCTGGAAGCATTAAGCAAAATAACAGGTATAAAAGTAGATGTAAAGGAATTGATAGTTAAAGCTGAAGAGATAAGGTTGAAAGCAAGGGAGCTTATGAGAAGGACACAGCAGCAACTTAAAGCTTTAAAGAAGGTTCCGGAGACGGAGATTCCATTAATGTATAGGTAGAAGAGGTGGAAATCATGTGGAGAATAATAGAAGATATTGAAAGAATGAAGAGGAAAATGGAGAGGATAATGGCTGAATTGGCCGCTGAAATTGAGAAGCCCATGTGGGATTATAGAACGAAATGTCTTGAACCTCTTGTAAGTGTGAAAGAGGGAGAGGAAAACATAACAGTAACCGTGGATCTCCCATGTGTAGAGAAAGAGAACATAAAATTATACGCTACGGAAAGAACCCTCACCATACAGGCAACTCTAAAAGAAGAGTATAGATCGAGAAGGATGGGCATCACAAGAGAGGAAGTTAGCTTTGAACATTTCAAAAAAGTGATCGAGCTTCCTAAGGATGTTATCCCGGAAAAGGCGAAAGCAAAATTTAAAAATGGAATTTTAGAGGTAATTCTCCCAAAGAAGATAAGTGGAAGGGAAATAAGAATAGAGTAAAATTCATCAATGTTCACCGAACATTGAACATCATTCATTTTAGGTTTCACAGAAATTTAGAATAATTTATAGCTTTGAAGAATAATTTGAACATGTGAAAGTTACAGTCATCTACTCGCCAGAATATTTAATGCATGATACCGGTAAGCATCCTGAATCTCCGCTGAGAGTTAAGAGATCAATTGAGGCGATAAAGAAGAGTGAAGTATATTTGAAAGGTCTAGTGAGGGTGAAATCTCCTAGGAGAGCTGAAGAAGATGAAATCGAAGAAATACATAGTAGAGGATTGCTGGAGAAGGTTAAAAATTTATCTTTAAAAGGTGGAGGAGTAATAGCACCTGAAACCATAGTTTCAAAGGAAACTTATAATGTTGCATTGCTTGCAGCTGGAGGAGCTATAAGAGGAGTTGAAGGAAGCATTAACGGAGAGGATAAAAGAGCATTTGCACTTATAAGGCCGCCGGGACACCATGCGGAAAGAAAAAGGTCGAAAGGTTTCTGCATCTTCAACAATGTGGCAATAGCGGCGGCAAAAGCATTGAAAATGGGAATTAGACGAATTTTAATCATGGACTGGGATGCACATCATGGAGATGGAACACAAAAATTATTCTATAGCAATCCAAGTGTACTTTACATTTCAATACATCAAGATGGTAGAACACTATATCCTGGAACGGGAGATATCTATGATATTGGAGAATATGAAGGAGAAGGCTACACAATAAACATTCCGCTTCCACCATTATCCACAGGGAAAATAGCATTGAGAGCAATGGAGGAAATAGCGATACCAATAATCGAACAATTTAAGCCGCATATAATATTGGTATCCGCCGGTTATGATGGCCACTACTTAGATGATATTTCAGATTTAATGTACACTTCAAACACCTATTCAAGAATGATGGAGAGAATTGTGAAAATGGCAAACAAATATTCCTATGGAAGAGTAGTGGCGGTCTTGGAGGGAGGATACCATCTTAAAGCTACTCCCAAATCCATAGTTAAAACGATTGAGGCATTGGCTGAGAAACCTGTAAAATATGAACGTAACAGAACTGTAACTTCGAAAAGTTTAGAACGTAAAGCGGAACTGCTGATTAAAAAAATAAAAAATGTTTTATCGGACTATTGGTCCTTTTAAGGTGAAGGTGAACGCATTGGGAAAATTCCACATAGCGAAGGCGGAAGACATAAAACGTGGAGAAACCACCGATGTATATTTTATGAGAACATTGAAAATTTTAAAAGAAACAGGATTAGCTAAAGTAAATGTTACAGCTGAAATAACGACTGGTAGACTGCCTAAAAAGTGGAATTGGGGAATTCTATGTGGAGTGGAAGAGGAAATAGCGTTGCTAGAAGATCTACCTCTAAATGTCTACTCACTTCCTGAAGGTACAATCTTCTATCCGAAGAGCATGAACGGTGTAAGGGAACCTGTAATGGTCATAGAAGGGCCGTACGGTGTATTCGCACATTTAGAAACCGCAATGCTTGGATTATTGTGCCAAGCGTCTGGAATAGCTACTGCAGCAGCAAAAATAAAGATAGCTGCCAAATTCAAACCTGTGTACTCATTTGGAATAAGGAGGATGCATCCGGCAATATCGCCGATGATTGATAGAGCTGTATATATAGGTGGTTTCGACGGAGTTTCAGGTTTAATGGGAGCAAAGTTGATAGGTAAAAAACCTGTTGGAACCATGCCTCACTCACTTATAATAATTTTGGGTAATCAAATAGAGGCATGGAAAAAATTTGATGAAATAATAGAAGAAGAAGTTCCAAGAATAGCTTTAGTGGACACATTTTATGATGAGAAAGTTGAAGCTATATTAGCGGCAGAAACATTAAAGGAAAAATTGTTTGCAGTTAGACTAGATACGCCGAGTTCTAGAAGAGGAAACATCAAAGATATTGTTAGAGAAGTTAGATGGGAGCTCGATTTAAGAGGATATAAAAATGTTAAAATAATGGTTTCAGGAGGTTTAGATGAAGAAAGCGTTAGAGAGCTAAGTGAAATAGAAGTGGACGCCTTCGGTGTTGGAACAAGTGTATCGAATGCTCCAACCATAAATTTCGCCATGGACATTGTGGAAGTTGAAGGGAAGCCGAGAACGAAGAGAGGTAAGATGAGCGGAAAAAAGCAGATATGGAGATGTTCAAGCTGTATAAGAGACTTAGTGCTGCCAATAGGGGAGAATCCTCCTAAATGTCCACTTTGTGGAAGAAGAATGAAACCTATGCTTAAACCGATAATTAAAAATGGAAAGAGAATTTCAAGGGAAAAAACTGCAACGGAGATAAGGGAATACGTATTGGAGCAACTTAGAAAAATGGTGGAACTTCAAGAAGACGGTTCCAAGTAACATTTTAATAGCGTTGAACCATAATTTATTTTAAATTTAGGGGCCGTCGTCTAGCTTGGATTAGGATGCCAGCCTGGGGCGCTGGTGGTCCCGGGTTCAAATCCCGGCGGCCCCACCATTCAACCTGTACAGTTGTAAGTTACAATTTAAGCCAGCCGGGTCTTCCATGAAGATGAGAGGTGAAAAAAGAAGCGAAAAATGGATTTTTAACGTAGATGTCTATGATCTCCTCATTAACTAGTATCTCAAATCTTTCTTGAAAAGCCGATTTAACCAATTCGCCGAGCCTAGCTCTAAAAATATCATCCCTTATAAGCTTAATGGCTGAAGTATGTTTTCGTTTAACATAAACCACCCATCGATCATTCTCAACCGAAGGACCTGACAAGACCTTGGAGGAGTACAAGTATTTTCTTAAAAATCTTTCAGAATCATCCAGATTATAAACGGGTGGACCTATATGCCTCTTAACAGTTGGAAGATTCAGCCTCTCCAATTCTAAAATGAAGATCACCAGATCCTTTTCATTAGACCATACTGTGGAATTTATAATGTTAAAATCAAAGGATCTGAGGAGATTTTCGATTCCTTCAAGAGATTTGTAGAGTTGACCCCAAAGAATGTCCGGATGAATTTTCGGACAGCCTGTTAAAATGAACATAAATTCACTTCCTCTTTCATGTATCTGCTCCAAAATTTCACTTCTCGATAAAGGCTGTACTGGTTTAGGAAAGAAGAATTCTAGGCTGGGATTTTTGAGAAAGATATGTGCAGCAGACATGAATTTACACATATTATTCAAAGATAAAGCTGCAGCAACATTTCTTTTCCTATCAACTGGATCTACAACTATCAGTGGAGAATTAAACATTTTTAAGGCTTCATCTTCGAAGCCCACATAATATCCTTCAATATCGATAATTGTGGAAAAGGGATGCCACTTTAAAGAACCCTTCAAAACATTGATGAAAGATTTGTAAAAAATGGTTAGAAGTTCGCAGAGATAACCTGAGAATCCTCTAATCTTGATTTCAGCACCGTAGACGCCGATTCCCTTCATAAACTTCTTCAGAAGTCTAACTTCATTTTTCAAATGACCGTTCAACCTTAAATTAACATATTCCGTGTGGAAGGGTGTTCTGTCAACTGATGAAGCTATTTCACTTGGAGAGTCCACTTTAAAGCATGGAACCAAGTCAACTTTAAAACCTTCTATTTCAGCTTCAATATAGGGATGTTCAGCATAACACTCCACATAGTTTTCACCGGCTATAAATTTAGCCATCTCCAAACCGAATTTTATAAGCCCATTTTTACCGATGCTTTTAGGGAATCTTAAAAAGATGTCGAGATCTCTGTCCCCCGACAGCCAAGTATCTTTGGCCACAGATCCTTCAACTTTCACATCAACATCTAAATTATGTTTCACCAAGTATCTTTCAGCTCTTCCCATAACTTTACGAATAATATTGGAAAGTATTCTTCTCTCAGATTCTGAAGGTTTAATCCTCTCTAAAACTTCGTTTAAAAGGATTTTGTAATCTCTCATCTCTATCGAACCTCGGCCAATTCAACCTCTCTTAAAGTGGTATAGATTGGTCCTTTAGGAGTTAAAACGCTCTTCTTGAGTCTTATATTATCGACGAAGATTTCGCCAAATTGGAAAAATGTAAAATTATTCAAAATCTTCTCCAATCTCTGAAAGTCACAGCCACCTTTAACTCTTCCAATAGTTATATGTGGAATGAAACTTTTCCTTTCAGATATAAAACCTAAACTACGTAATCCAATATCTAATCTCCTAAAGATCTCGCAAACTCTATCACTTCCCTTCTCCACACCTATCCAAATGACTCTTGCTCTTCTATTATGAGGAAAAGCACCCACACCTTTAATTTCAATTGTGAATGGAGAAATTGTTGCCTTTTCCATAACCTTAACAATTTCATCAACCATTGAAACTGGAATTTCACCTAGAAATTTTAGAGTTAAATGTATATTTTCAGGCTCAACAAATTTAATTCTACATTTAACTTTCGAAATGGAATGCTGAATCTCTAAAATTTTATCCAAAATATGTTTATCCTCTACGTCGATTGAAATGAATGTACGGATACGCTTCAACTTTCATATACCCCACCATACCCATTTAAATAAACTAATAATAAAATTAACTAATTGAATTTGGGTTGATGACTATGAAAAAGAGAAGAATGTTGATCTGTATAACTGGAATGCCCGGCGCTGGTAAATCGACAGTGGCAAATGTAGCTCGAAAGCTTGGTATACCTGTAGTCTCGATGGGTGATGTTATTAGAGAAGAAGCGGCCAAGAGGGGGATAGAATGTACTTCTCAAAGATTAGGAAAATTTATGATGGAGATAAGGAGAAGAGAGGGTGCTGGAATAGTTGCAGAGAAATGTTTAGATAAAATTTCAGAGATTAAGAATCGAATAGTCGTGGTTGAAGGTGTTAGAAGCCTAGAAGAAATTAAAGTTTTTGAAGAGAACTGCGGGGAAATTATAATATTGGCCGTCCATGCCTCGCAGAAGACGAGATTCGCCAGATTGAAGAGACGGGGAAGAAGCGACGATCCATCAGATTGGGAGACGTTTAAAGAGAGGGATTTAAGAGAGCTTGAAGTGGGAATAGGAAATGTTATAGCTTTGTCAGACTACATATTGATTAATGAGAATACAATTGAAAACATAAAGAATAAAGCTAGAAAATTATTGGAGCATCTGGCAAATGTTGAAGATAAAGGTTGAGGCGGAAATAAAATCAACGGAAGATGCTGAAAAGGTGAAGAATGCAGTACTCAACATAATAGAAACAGAGAATGTGAAAATTGTGGAAATTGCTGGGAGAAAAATTCTGAGAGCTGAAAGCAATAAAATTGAGAGTTTAAAAAAGCTTCACAGCCTCCTGAGAAAAGAAAGAATACTTGACTCCGCTAGAAAAATGATGAAAAGATGGTCTACAGATGAGAGAATAATGTTCTTCCTTAACAAGCAGGCAGCATATATGGGGCATTTATCATTTTGCATGCCTGAGGGAGAATCTCCTCTTGGACCTATAGTTGTCGAAATAGAGGGTGAACGATTAAGGGAGATAATAGATTGGCTGGCTCCTCCCACATCGAGAGGAAAACCCATATTCGAGAAGAAAATGCCAGTTATATGAAACTTTTCAGATTGGAAAGTTTGGGCTTCATATGTTTATAATCCCTTAAGGTTAGAGAATCCGCATTAATGAACTTTTTAATATTACATGTTGGCTTCTGTAAACCTTTAGCACATAATAGGCAGGCGCCATTACATTTTTCAAGAGGCTTGAAAGGTTCACTTAGAGTTGAACGGTAGTATATGGGTGTCAATGAACCGTCACATGTTTTAGAGGACATAAATTCGTCGTTTAAACCTTTATAAATGATCTTATCTCCAACCTTAATCTTTTCGAACTCCATGCAGAGCGCCATGGTTACTCCAAGATTGTCGCAAATACGCCTAATATGTTTAAAGAGTTTTTTCCTATAGGTTATATCACCATCACTGGAGAAACGGTAAATTCTACGCCAAACATCATATGCACTTGGAAAATGCTCCTTCACAATTTTAAAGAGTTTTCTCCTTCTAGGATCATTAAACCATCCGATGTCGCAGACGCTGAAGATGAAATGGGAAGCTCCCTCATCTCTACCTCTCTCAACAAGATACTCGATCTCTTTAATATTATCAGTGATTCCTGGAAGTATAGGATCCATTCTTATTACAGTATGTATTCCCATATCAGCGGAGAGCCTTACACTTTTCAATTGATCTTCAAAGCTTGAAGCATTGGGTGCGAAGATTTCGTTCACATCTTCATTTAAACTTAGAATAGTGAATTGAAGAATGCAATGTCCATATGGATGCTCAGCCAAACGTTTAATCAAGCTATAGGGAACATTGTCTCCCTGCTTTGTTGTAATATTAACCGGTAGATTTAAATTTAACATGACATTTGCAGCTTTCTCACTTAGATGATAAAGATTTTCGAGAGGTCTCTGGAAAGGCTCTGTGGCTGGACTTAAATAACCGCAGGAAGCCCAATATAACGTATCGAGTTCACGTTTAAGTTTATCGTCAAAATCTCTGAAAACTGTGACAACTCCATATTTATTCCAAAGATCAAAATATCCTTTAAATGATCTTGAATAGCACATTGGACAATTTACTGTGCATCCATTATATGGGTTGAGTAGAATTCTCTCAGATGAACATTCACGCTTTCCCTCTCTAAAACCATAATACCAGCCGTGAACAACGCTTTTAACTGTATCTACAATTATATGTGGAACTGGATTTTCATAAACCTCGAATTCTCTAATCTTGCCGCCGATATTACATTTAACTTTTCGAACCAATAGTTTCAACCTCAAATTTTGGAAAAATTTTAACCGTCATGAAGTCTTGGGCGATGATGACGTTTCTAAAGATCTTCTTTGCTTGTTCCAATAGAATATTATCATTTAAACAGTATCTAGCACTTATATGGGTTAGAACTAGTAATTTAACTCCAGCTTTCAAGGCTATAGTGGCAGCTTCACTTGCGGTTGAATGCCCCTCACTTACCGCTCTGCCTTTAAGTGAATCGTCAAATGTGGCTTCATGTATAAGCATGTCAGCATTTCTAGCCAACTCTACAAGTGAACTGCAAGGTCTAGTATCCCCTGAATAAACAACTTTAACCCCTCTCCTCGGAGGTCCTAGAACATCCTCTGGAAAGATAATTTCACCCCGAATATTTCGAACTGAAAAACCTTTCTGAAGTTTTTTCCACAAGGGGCCTTTAGGAACACCCAGCTTTAAGGCTTTATCTGGATTGAACCTTCCAGGCTTTGGTTTTTCTTCAAATGAATAAGCTAAGCATGGAATTGAATGCTCAGTTAGAACAGAGTGAATAATGTATTCATCCGATTCGAGAATTAATCCGTCATAAACCTCGTTGACATCTAAGTTAAAAGTTAAATTTAATCCAACTGTTTCCTTAAGAGCCTCTAAAAAATTTATGATTCCTCTGGGACCATAAATCTCCACGGGATCTGAGCGGCCCATCAAAGACATTGTTTGAAGTAGTCCGGGAAGGCCGAAGAGATGGTCACCATGTAGATGAGAGATGAAAATTCTAAATTTAGATGGAAATCCTATGCCGCTTATAATGAATTGTCTCTGAGCTCCTTCTCCACAATCGAAGACGAAGACTTCTCCTCCACGTCTAAAAACAATGCATGGTAAACTCCTATATTTCGTGGGAACTCCTCCAGCAGTTCCTAAAAATATAACTTTGAACTCCAACAATAAGCCTCCTTAACGTTTAAATACACATATAATTCTAGTTAAACTTTTATGGACATGCATCATATGGGTTTCGACAAGTGTGAAACCGCTGTTCAAACCCATAGAGGTTAAATCGATATTTGAAGGCGAAGCTATACATATATGTCCTCCCCTAACTAGAACTGTGGAAACCTCCGAGAAAAAATCTGCCAATAATTCCTTTAAACTTAAACCTTTAGTTGACGCTGAACGACCATATGGAGGATCAGTGGCAATACAGTTCACTTTTCGGAAAGGTAGATGTCTCGCATCACCCTTCACCAAGCTTAAAGGATTTAAACCATAATACTTCATGTTCAATTTACATCCTTTAATCATAGCTTTATCAACATCCAAACCTATAACTTTGCAGCCTATCATTGCTGCCTCTATTAAAAAACCGCCTGATCCACAGAAAGGGTCTAGAAAGAGGCTTCCCATTCTAGCTCTTGAAAGATTAACGAATAATCTACAGATAAATGGATCAAGTGAACTTGGATGGTGAAAGGGTCTAAACTTAGGTCTTCTAGCATTGAATTTCCCTCTCTTCACCCTTCCCAAAACTAATCCCAAAATGAAGAATCCTTCGGATAAAACACCCTGCAAAAGAAATTCAGGATTATGAAGATCAACCGATGCTTCTCCGTTCAGTGAGTTGTAAATTATAGATCCAATTTTTCTCTCTAATAAAATGGTTGAAACACCACTGCATGAACCCATAACTCTTCTAACTCTGACGAGGAATCTTCTGCCACGTAGAAAACTCCAATCCACAGATTTACATGTATTAAAGATAGAATTATAATTGCCTTTACAGAAAACTATCTCTCTGCAGCCTGAGAAGACCATTGAAGCTCTTTTAACAATCACTGAAATGGAGGATAGGGGAGCTTCAATTCTATAAACTCCTGGAGTGGAGAATTTAACTTTAAACGGAATATTCTCAGCTTCAAGTATAGCTGAAACTTCCGCTCTTGGAAGTGTTGGATGTTCACATGAAAGAGAGAAGAAAATATTGTCAAGATGCAATTGGGATCAACCAAACTTCTCTATAGCCTCTCTTATAACAGGTGCAACTGAAACTCTACTATAATATGATTCAACGGTATCTGTGGAGATTATCTCAGAGATTCCTGAAAGATACATTTTGGAAATCGCATTGCCTATAAATAATCCGTGAACACATGCAGCGAGAATTCTTCTGGCTCCAAGCTCTCTTAAAATTGAAGCAGCATTGACCATTGTTCCACCCGAACTTATAATGTCATCTACAAGTACAACATCCCTCCCCTTTACGTTAAGCTTCTTCTTCAAAGTTTTAACTTTCCCACTGACAAGATCTCTATGTTTCTCTAGGAAATCATATTCAGCATTAAGTTTTGAAGCCACTTCTTCAGCAAA
>QMRB01000004.1 GCA_003649185.1 Thermoproteota archaeon
GCTTCACCTCTATGTCTGTATGCATTTAGAAGAGCATGCTTCCTAATAGCAGTGGCAACTTCAGGGGGAAAAGTTTTATTCAATGTGGATCACCTCTACATGTGGAGATAAAGCAAAGAGATATTTTTCAGGTTTATTATCAATCTGAGAATAATAGAAAACTATTCCAGACATGTCTGAACGATAATATCTAACTTCTCTTTTACCTGTAAAGATCATGGCTAGCTTGGAACCTGAAGAAATCTTCTCACCCAGCTTCACCAAGGGAACCACCTTTCTACCTGAAACTTCAACCAATAGGATTTTCTCCCCTTTATATAGAAAGATCGCTATATTATCTGAAATTATGCAGGCATCCTCCCTTATAGATCCTGCTTCAAGATCTATTAGGCGGAGATAATCATCATAAACTCCTTGAACATATATTATGCCACCTGAAAATTTAAATTCGTCCCCTGGATGATGAATGGAGATGGAGTTATTCCTTCTAACTAGAAGTCTAACAGTAACTTTGCCGTTTACGATGAGATCATCGATGAAATTGGTTGAAGTTCTATAGAAAAGCCTGGAAATCTTCAACAGCATCAACTCAAAAAGTTCTAACAACGATGTAATCAGCCAGTTCCAACAGATTATTTTTAGCTTCACATTCATCAAATTTTAAAAGAGCTTCTTTAGCTATGGAAACGTATCTTCTAGCGAGAGAAGCAACATAATCTATTGATCCGATTTCCCTTAAAACCTTCACTACAGATTCGAGATCCATTTTAGAAATAGACTTTCTACCATAATATTTGGATAATAAGCGTTTTTGAGAGCTGCTAGCATTGTTAAATGCATGAATGAAGATTAAAGTGCATTTACCCTCCCTTAAATCACTTCCCACGGGTTTACCTAATTCCTCTTCTTTGCCTATCACTCCTAAAAGGTCGTCGCGCATCTGGAAGGCCATTCCAATATTTTCGCCATATCTTGCCAGAGCATTCACAGCTTCTTTGCATCCACCTCCAATTAGAGCGCCAACTTCACATGAAGCCCTCATGAGAACGGCGGTCTTCCTATAGATCATGTTCAAATACTCCTCTTCACTTACACCAGACTTCAACAATCTACCTTCAAAATCTACATCCATTGCTTGTCCTTCAGCGAGAAGACTTACTGAAGAAGCTATTCTCGCAGCAGCTTCAAGAACTCTTTCCGGAGAGACTGAAGGAGTCTTGCAGCATTCGAATAGAACTTCAAAAGCTTTGGAGAAAAGAAGGTCTCCAGCCAGAATGGCTAAAGGAATATTCCACAGAATGTGGACTGTGGGAACCCCGCGGCGAAGTTCATCCTTATCCATTATATCGTCATGGACAAGTGTGAAGTTATGTATGAGCTCGACGGCTACAGCGGCAGGTAAAACTGAATATTCATCTCCATTAACCAATTTACAGGACTCTATGACGAGAAATGGTCTAAGCCTCTTTCCACCTGCTTTAATTAAATGTCTTGCAGCGTCGTAGAGGCTATAAGGCTTTAAATTTTCATCAAGAACATTATCAATATATGAGTTTACGAGAATTTTACACCTTTCCAAAGAATCTTTAAACCCCATTAAAGCACCTCCACAAAAACTGCAAACCTTAAATTTAAAGTTTTCCACCTCTCCTAGCATATTCTTCTAAACTGATACCTCTAAGCTTCAACCAGTTTCCAGTGAAGCCGCCTATAATCAACGGAATTCTCTTCAAATCCGCTATTCTCCTAGCACCTACAAGGAACATTGCAACTTTCAACTCGTTGATCAACCTTTCCAGATAAGATAAAACTCCCTTCACACCATTTTCAACTGCAGGTTTAAGTAGAGGCAGAGCTATACCTGCAAGGGAAGCTCCAAGAGCCAAAGCTTTAGCTATATCGATTCCAGATCTAACACCACCAGTAGCGATGATGGGCAGATTAGTGTGAAATGAAACTTCACATATGCTGATGGCTGTTGGAATACCCCAATCCCAGAAGAGTTCAGCTAGACTTGCATGGGATAAATCTCCAGCCTCCAAGGAGCGATAATATTCAACGGCGGCCCAACTTGTTCCACCTGCACCTCCAACATCCACTCCTGAAACGCCTACCTTTTCAAGTTTAGCTGCAACCTCGCCGGAGATTCCGGAGCCAGTCTCCTTTGCAATTATGGGAACCTTCAATGAAGAGGAAAGAAGCTTTAACTTTTCTAGAACGCCATCATAGAACGGTTCACCTTCAGGTTGAACAGCCTCCTGAAGGGGGTTGAGGTGGACTGCCAATGCGTCAGCATCCACCATTTCAACAGCCTTAAAAGCTTCATCTAAGCCATATTTCAAAGAGAACTGGGCAGCTCCAATATTACCCATAACAAATATGTTTGGAGCAGACTCCCTTACAATGGAGAATGTATAGGAGAGCTCAGGCCTCTCCAAGGCAATTCTCTGACTTCCAACACCCATCCCTATACCTAAACGTTCAGCTGCAAGTGCTAAAGCACGGTTAACCTTATAGGATAATTCGCTTCCACCAGTCATGGCTGAAATGATTATGGGAGCATTAAATTTATGTCCGAAGAATTCAACCTGTAGATCTATATCTTCCAAGTCGAATTCGGGGAGAGAATTGTGAATTAGAAATATGTCGTCGAAACCGGTTGAAATATTTCTAAACGAGACAGGCTTCTTCAAGCATATTTCAAGGTGGCTTAGCTTTCTTTCACGTATCAAACTGATCACCAATCAACATAATTAAGGGGGTAGAAGAGCTATTTAACTGAAATCCTTGTTCCAATAAAGTCTACACCTCTAATTGCAGCTGAAACTCTTCCAGGAAATAAACCGTTGACTATTAGAACGTTCACCCCTTTCTCCACTGCTTTAGAGGCTTCGACCAATTTGCTGTAGAAGCCTCCCGTTACATCTAAACTGCTGGAGAAAGATTTAAACTTTCTAAGTAAAAGTTTTAATTCATCTAGAGATAATTTCTCATAGAATTTTGAGGGAGATTTAAGTTTAGGATTCGAATCATATACGCCGTCAACATCGCAGATGAAGATGAGCTTTGAAGCTTTAAGGAAGACTGCCAGAAAGGAGCATATTTTGTCCCCTGAAAGAATGCAGAAACCAAGCTGTCTATCGAACACTACATCCCCATAGAGAATAGGTATAATTCCAAGTTCAATCATCCTTCTCAATGGATTTAACGGGAAGAGAACGATCTCCCCATTAGATGTTAAAGTTGAAGATGAAACCTGAAACGGAAAAGTCGGAAGCCCTTGAGATGAAAACTCTTCGACAACTATTTTGTTCAACTTTTCCATGGCCATATGGGTTTCAAGTACTCCTGGCAGTTGGCTTGAAGCTCTAAATCCCAAGTGAAGCTTATATTTATATGCGTGTGGATGGCCGAAGGAGCCTCCACCATGAACTATTATTAAACGTTTATCTCCAATTGCTTCCTTCACCTCACCTGCAATTCTGCGGAGAACTTTTAAATTAGCCTTCTCAAAAGAATTTTTAAAAGTGATGACGCTTCCACCAAGCTTTAAAATTATTAATTCACCTTTCAATCACTGAAACACCTCTATCCGAAACCTTTGAGATTAAGGGAAAACCTCCTGAACGTTTAATGGCAGATGCAACAGTCTCTAATAGATTTTGGGGGCATATTGAGATTATTGCTCCACCTCCACCAGCCCCTGTAATTTTTGCACCTAAGGCTCCAGCATCTCTAGCAGCATGGACGAGACGTTCAAGATTCATAGTGGAAACTCCCAATGAAGAGAGAAGACCATGATTAATATTCATAAGCATTCCAATTGAAGTTAGATCTCCGCGTTCAATGGCTTTTGCAGCTTCAATGGCAAGATGTCCAGCAGCATGATATAATGGTTCAAATATTTCTGGAAATCGTTTCTTTAATGAGAGAACTTTTTCAACCATAGTTGCCGTCGATCTAACTTCTCCACTAACCCCTATAACCAAGTGTAGGGGAATTGCCGCCTTGAGGGGGATGAAACCTTCAGATTTACGGTAGACGATTACGCCTCCATTAGCTGAAATCGTTGGATCTATCCCGCTGGGTCTTCCATGAGCTAGAATCTCACCTTCAGATGCCAATTTAACCACCTTCTCCAAGTCGTATTCACCAGCTACAGCTTTAAGTAAACCGGCTGAAAAAGCTACAAAGACCGCTGCACTTGAACCTAAACCAACACCCATTGGAATAGGACTTTTAATGATAAATTTTAAACCGCCTTCAAACCCATACTTCTCAATGACTTTGCGGAGAATTATATATAACGGTTTGAAATGTTGATTTACGGAGTAGTGATTGGAGAGTAAATCGTCGAGGCGGACGAAGCTGAATAAGTTTCCAGATCTTATTTCGAAACGCTTCTCATCCAATAGGTTAACTGACACTTCAACTCTCAGATCCAGTGCAGCTGCAATTGCAGGTTCATTTTCAACGACAAAGTGCTCTCCGAAAAGTATAACCTTTGCAGGTGCAGATGCGAGAAATGTCAAGAAAATTCACCTGTAAATGGCTATGGCAGCATATCCAACTACTGAGGAAACATCACCTGTCACATCGCCTGAAGTAGCATACTTCAATTTTACACCTCTACTGGCACCGAGCATTTTACATGTAACCAACATGGCGGCAACCACACCTGGACCGCACATGGAAACCCTTCTCGAATAGAATACGTCGAACATTCCCTTAGCATCCAAAGTGAGAATTTTCTCGATTATAGCGGAATCATCTTCAACAGCCTGCTTTAAAGGCACATAATGGGAGAAATCCGTTGACGCTATAATGGTAACCCTTCTATTCTTAATGGTCTCAGCCAATCCTTCACCTATGGCACGTGAAACCTCAAAATTCTGAAGCATCATGGAGATGGGAACGAATTTAACATTTCCAAATAAATATTGTAGAAAGGGAAGTTGAACTTCAATTGAATGCTCAGATAGATGGGCAGTCCAATCCACTTCGAGAAGATCACAGTGGCTGAGAATTTCATCGGCAAGTTCAGAATCTATTGAAGCAACTCCTAAAGGAGTTCTCCAGCATCCTTCACGGAGAATTGAGAGAGGAGCGCCGACACCTGAATGGTTTGGACCGATAATTATGAAAGAATCTGGTTTTCCATTTTCAGCCAAGGCTTTGAAACTCCAAGAGGCAACTGGACCTGAATACATGTAGCCTGCATGGGGTGAAACCACTCCAAGCAGGGAACCCTTAAACTCTCCGTGAACTTTAGGAATGAATCCGGGTCCAAGTCTATGTTTAAAGCATCGCTCAATCTGAAGCTTTAAAGAATCAGGAGAATATTCATAGAACATTCCTGCAACTACGGGATCTCTAATCCTCAAATAAGTCACCACTAAATAGAGAGTAAAGATGAAATAATAATTTAACTAATTTCAGACTTCTAGTAAACTTCGGGTTTAGCTTCAAACTCTTCAACGGAGACTGGAATGTCACCGTCCGGTGGAATGTCACCTCTCTCCCTCAAAACCTGTCTAGCCAAAAGCCAATAGGTTAAGGCTAAGGCCTTTCTACCCTTATTGTTAACTGGAATAATAAGTTCAACATAGCTTGTCCTATTATCAGTGTCACATAAAGCTATAACTGGAACCCCCACCTTTGCAGCTTCATCTACAGCTTGCTCATCAGCCCTCGGATCAGAAACCAATATGATGCCCGGTTCAATGTAATGTGGAAGTCTAGGATTGGTGAATGTGCCCGGAATAAATCTGCCTGTAACTGCCCGTCCACCAATTATGGAGCAAAATTTCTCAACTGGTTGCCATCCATACTGTCTAGAAGAAACGGCGACAACTTTGGTGGGAGGATAACGTGAGATGAATTTTGCGGCAAGTCTAATCCGCTCATCGATCTTCTTTACATCTAAAACATAGAGGCCGTCAGGCCTAACACGATATATGAATGGCATCATATCCTTACTTTTAATCCTCGTACCTATATGCAGTCCAGCCGCCAAATAAACCTCTAATGGAATTAATAGATCAACGGATTCAAGAGAACTCAAAGCAATACACCCTCCAAACTGTAGAGACCTGCACCACCACCCAAATCCTCCTCTATTCTTATAAGTTCATTGATCTTTGCAATTCTCTCGCCACCCATAACTCCACATTTAATTATAGGCGATGAAAGCGCTACAGCTAAATGTGAAAGGGCGGGATCCACAGTTTCACCTGACCTGTGAGAGAATACTGTTATAAATCCATGAGATCTAGCTGTTTTAACAGCTAGCACTGTATCTGTAAGGGTTCCAACCTGGTTTGGCTTTATAATGGCAGAGTTGCATGCTCCAAGGGAAGCCCCATAATCTATACGTTCAGCATTGGTGACGAAAAGGTCATCTCCACAGATTAGACAATCCTCCACTTCATCCATCAATCTAGCGAAAGATTCAAAGTCATCCTCATGGAAGGGATCCTCAACATAGACTAAATTAAAATCGCGGATCAAGCTAAGCATATACTTGAACTGTTCCTCAGGCTCCAAGCTTAAACCAGCCCTACTGTAAACATATCGATTCGAATTGGAATTCCAAAATGAGGAGGCTGCAACATCTAAACCTATACCTAAACGTATACCAAGCTTGTCTGAAACCTCTTCGCAAGCCATTTTAACAAGTTTAAGAGAAGCATTTATATCTAGGGTGGTTATCCATGCACCTTCATCATTTCTACCGTAAACTGTATCTTTTGGTGCAAGCTTCAAAATTCTCTTATAAACCTGAATATTGGCTAAAGCAGCATCATAGAAGCTTTCAGCATTCAAGGGGAGAACCAGAATTTCCTGAATGTCCAATCCACCTGAAGCGGAATGTTTACCGCCGCCGATAACATTTCCAAGTGGAAGTGGAAGCGTAGAGGAGAGGGAGCCACCAAGATACTTATATAGGGGAATATCGAGCGAGGAGGCAGCTGCTTTAGCTGAAGCCACAGAAGTGGCTATAGCTGTGGATCCTCCTATCTTAGAGAAATTCGAGGTACCGTCCAACCTTTTCAGGGTCTCATCAACCTCAAATTGATCCATAGAATCCACACCTAAAAGTTCAGGTGCAATGAGTTCATCCACTAGGCGAACGGCCTCATCAACCCCTCCAGGCGGAAAGGCTACAGCCTCATATCTACCCTTACTTGCCCCTGAGGGAGCTGAAAAGGATCCTAAACCACTCTCAGTATAGACTGTGACATTTATAGTGGGGTCGCCTCGACTGTTAAAAAGCTTTCTTGCAACCACATCGCTTATAATAGTTGAAATGTACATCAATTGGTTTAACCCTCCTTAACTTTTCTACCGCCGTAAAGTTCACTCAGCTTTATAACGTCGTCTATCAGCTCCACATGGCTTAAAAACATTCTTCTACAACAATATCTCTTTATACCTAGATCATCTAAAACTTTTCCTGGATCTTCACCTTTCCTGACACGCTTCAGGAATTCCTCATATTTATCGCCTATGGGAGCACCGCAGGTGAAGCATCTAATAGGAACCATCAATCCAATCAACCTCTATCGATAAGATTTTTGAAATCTTCTTCTAGCCGATGGTCCGCCGAACTTTTTCGGCTCAGTTCTTCTAGGATCCCCTGAAAGCATCGTTCTATCATACTCTAAAAATTTTTTCTCCAATTTTGAATCCTTAAACCAGGCGACTAAACCTCTAGCAATAGCCATTCTAGCTGCTTCAGCCTGACCCATGAAACCTCCACCTTTAACATTGACTTCAATGTCAACTTTTCCAACTTTATCTAGGCCGGCAAGCAGTAATGGTTCCATTATCTTCCATCTTGCAAGTTCGGGTTCAATAAGCTCCACTGGAACACCATTAATGTAAATTCTGCCAGAACCATTTTTCAAGGTGGCTCTGGCGATAGCGGTCTTCCTCTTACCGCTTGAAATCAATATTTTCACCAATTATTTACACCCCCTTCCAACCAAGCTCCTTAGCAACATCACCCAGATAAATGTAACTTCCACCAAGCCTTGAAGCATCTGCCTCCCTGAAGTGGGTAGCCTTCAAACCTTTAAACTCCTCTGGGCAACCTATATAAACTCGAAGTCTTCTCAAAGCAGCTAACCCCCTAGAATTATGCTTAGGAAGCATTCCTCTAACTGCATTTCTGAAAAGTCTATCCGGGAAGCGATCCCTCTTGGGACCTCTAACAGGGTTTCTGAGAGTTTTAACCTCGAAGAAACTTTTAAAGTCTTTGAGGACACTGCTCTTCCTCCCCGACAGAACAGCCTTCTCAACGTTAATTACAACTATACGTTCACCGTTCAGCAGACGTTTAGCAACAATGCTGGCAAGTCTCCCGAAGATCATGTTCTCAGCATCGACAAGTAGAAGGTTATTCATCAAGCTCACCCCAAAATCTTTATATTGCTTCCTTTAGGATAACGTTTGACAAGCTCATAGATATCTATGCATTCTCCTCCAGCTTCCCGAATCTTTTCAGCAGCTTCTTTGGAGAAGGAGAGAGCTGCAACTGTAACTGGATGGTCGAGAAGCCCCCAGCCTAGAACTTTACCTGGAACCACCACTACATCGCCTTTAACCGTATATCTTTGAATTCTAGCCAAATTAACTTCTATTCTTCTCCTTCTAGGAGCATTCAACCTTTCAGCAATATCCTTCCAAATATCTGCATCATTATTGTTCGAGGCTTTTCGAAGAAATCTTATAAGCCTTCTAACTTGAACGTTTATCGGTCCAGTTCTCTTCACTTCAAAACACCTCTAAGTTCTTCAATCAATCCATCACACTTCTCCGCTAATATTTCAGCCGCCTTCTCAACGATTCTGTAAGCGGGGAGAGAACCTGTAGATTCAACATAGAATATGAAGCTTCGCTCATCGGCTTGGAGCCCCAATGCTCCCAGCTCACAGGCCTCAACACATGCTTTACAAAGATTACATTTAACAATGTCTTTAAG
Source organism: Thermoproteota archaeon (assembly GCA_003649185.1). Classification (GTDB taxonomy): domain Archaea; phylum Thermoproteota; class Methanomethylicia; order Culexarchaeales; family B10-G16; genus Culexmicrobium_B; species Culexmicrobium_B thermophilum. Next base: position 8,987 of record QMRB01000004.1, read on the forward strand.
GTATGGAAGACTGGAATCATCATCTAGAGCTATAGCCCCTCTAGGACAGGCTTCAACACATTCACCGCAATGTGCACAGGCCTCTGAATTCACAGTTAAAACTGGAAGATATTTATATGCACATGCAGAGACAGGTTGCCATTTAGCTCCATCTCTACCTCTACCTAGCCTGGCATAGGCCTCTAGGAGGATGGCTTGACCAGAAGCCAATTTTGCAATTGGAAATCTATCACTGATAGGTGTAACATAGGGATCGCTGGAGGAAAGATCACCTGAATACACAGTTTTAGAAGTATTTTCAGCTTTAACGTCCAGTACAAATGTAACCTGACATTTAGGGCAACCTACACCTCCACATGAACACTTTTCAGGAAGATTGAAGCGGTCAAGATCAGTTTTAAGTGGAATTAGAGAAAGTCTATGAGCTAAAACTTCATCATAAATAGGTGAAGTATTGTTTAAAATGACAACTTCGTTAATAGCCATTATAGGAACCTCGGATATCATAATTCTTCTAAGAGCATTGGCAAATGCCACATCTACATCTCTCAACATAAATCTGACAGATATATCCGATGATTCAACAATTTCCACTTCCATTTAAAACCCTCACTAGACTAGTGAGTTGATTACAAGGGGACAATTTAAACTTTACGTGGTTAAATAATATGTTAAGTTGAAGTTTGGAACAGTCAATGTCACATTCTCCTACCTCTACGTCCACCAGGCCTCCTAGTGGTATCATGGGGAATAGGTGTAACATCCTCTATTCTGCCAATTATGAATCCTATTCTTGCCAAAGCTCTGATAGCAGCTTGAGCTCCAGGACCTGGAGTTTTAGGACCATGTCCACCTGGAGCTCTGACTTTTATGTGGAGGGCGTTGATACCTTTATCCTTAGCTGCTTGACCTGCTCTAAAGGCAGCCTGCATCGCAGCATAGGGTGAAGGTTTCTCCCTATCAGCCTTAACTACGACCCCGCCGGATGAAATCGCTATAGTCTCAGCACCTGAAAGATCAGTAATATGTACAATAGTGTTGTTGAAGGAGCTATATATATGTGCAACACCCCACTTTAAATCTTTACCAACAAACATTAAACGGCACCTCCACTACTCCTTAGAAACTGCAATTAAAGGATGCTCTCTGAATGGACTTCCAAATGAATATTCTATTGAATCCTCTTCCTCTCTCTTGACAATGTAGCCTGGAGATGTAACTCTTCTACCATTAATGGAGATATGTCCATGAACTATAAGTTGCCTTGCTTCATGAATGCTTCTCGCCAACCCCTTCCTAAAAACTATGGTTTGAAGACGCCTATTTAACATGTCTTCAACCTTTAAATCTAAAACATCATCTAATGAGGCTTCTTCTGGAAGAATACCCATAGAAGCCAGTCTACCTATAAGCTGCCTCTCCCTGAGAGCCAACTCCTCCGGTGGAAGAGCTAACATAAGTCTAGCCTGCTGTCTGAAACGGGCAATCATGGTTCGAGCTATCCAAAGCTCCCTCTTATTTCTAAGCCCATACTCACCCATTAATTTAAGCTCCTCTTCGAGGACATCCCTCCTCCATGGATGTCTTGGACCCTTCCACTTCTTCTTACTCTTCCTCGGATCACCCATAAAACTACCTCCTTCTGGCAGGTTTACGTGAAACTCCAACGGTTTGGCCAGCTCTACCCGTGGTTCGCGTCTTCTGTCCTCTAACCTTTAAACCAAGAGCATGCCTAACACCCTTCCAACACTTAATCTTCTTCATTAAATCTATATCAGCCTTAACTTTAAGTATTAGATCGGAGCCTACAAGATGAATATTCATACCGCTCTCCAAATCCTTTCTTCTATTAAGCATCCAATCAGGAATATTATGCTTGGGGAGAGATGTAATTATCTCCTCGATCCGTTTAATATCCGAATCTGAAAGAAAGCCCATGCGGAGTTCAGGATCGATACCTGCAATTCGAACAATAGCATGGGCAAGATTGATACCAACACCTTTAACACGTGAAATAGAGTAGACTACTTTATCGGAGCCTGGAACATCTTGGCCGGCAATTCTCACCATATGTTTAAACGCCAATGAATGTCACCTGACACCGATAGATGAAAAACACCTTTACTTATTTAAGTTTTGCCAGAAAATATATAGCATTATCATCTTTAGATATTTTGCCAGAACCGTAGAGTGAACAGTTGACACTCTCCCCGCTTTGTCAAAACTGTTGGGATTGCTTGGTCAAGATTTGAGACGGAGACTACTCATATATCTAAACGAGAAGAAGAAGAAGGTTGCCTATCGAAAATTAAATATTTCTCCAAGCTATCTATCTAAAATGAAACGTGGGGAGAGGCGAATAAGCGACAAAACACTTTTAAAATTGCTTAAACTTATCAGCGTTCATGAATTTATGTCTTTTGAGTGGTTTAGTAGTGGGCGGGGTGGGATTCGAACCCACGACCACCGCCGTGTAAGGGCGGCATCCTAACCAGCTAGACCACCCGCCCCATTGCGAAGAGAAGTTACAGTTTTATATTTTGTTATTGGTTGAATTAAAATTTATCTAGAATTTTCTCTGAGAATTTAAGGATTCTTTCAGCTATTTCTCTATCATATTGATTTTAAGTTCAATTCCATTTCTAATATTTGATTGACCTCCAAGTTACGGTTGGGCTTCATGGCCATTCGTATGATACATATACTAGTTGCTTTGAGCTTTTATAAGTATGCTACTTGTTTTAGTTTTAACTCCCAGTTTTTTAGCTGTCTTTATAAGTTTAGAGTCATCTGTTATTAAGGTTAATTTTTGATTTTGAGCAATTGTTATGTAAGCTGCATTATAATAGGTTATTTTTTGTTGTAATGATATCTTTAACACTTTGGGGAGGAGATCCTCATCAGACAAACTTTTTGCTATTAATATTTTCCTTAAATTTTCTATGAAACTTATTGTCTTGAGAGCTTCCTCTAGACTTATTCTCTTAAGAAGTATGGCTTCCTTCCATAGGACATTACCTATTTCATAGAGGGTGAGGTCTAGAATGTAGTTTTCCTTTACAATTTCAATGGCATTAGAGCCTGCTTTTCTAATTAGATTGAGAAGAGCGCCTGCATCAAAAATATAGCTCATTTAGTTTCCCTCGTTTCCCTCATTATTTTAACTAACTCGTCCTCTGGAATTTTCTCAAGTACCTTTTTTATTTCCATGGCCATTTTCTTTAGTCTTTCAATTTCTCTTTTTTTAACCTCCTCCTCTAATGCTCTTCGTATTAATTGATTTATATTTATTCCAAACTCAACGATTTTCCTTTTAAGCTCTATGGGGATTTTAGCAGATACAGTGACATGTCTACTCATAATTATCAATAATTATTACCATTTTAGTAGTATATTATTTTTACTACATTATGGTAGTCATAGGAAAAAAGCGAAGACCAGTTATTTAAGAATTCTAAATCTCCAATTTTTAAGCTGTTTACAGTTGTCATTAGAATTAGAACTTCACCACCAGCTCCAATACCCACAATCTTGAGCTTGAAGTCTCTGCCAGGAGATTTACCAATTTTAGTGATTCTCAGAATCCTTCAAGATAACAACATCTACTAAAGTAAGAAAATATTAGATGTAATTTAGAGAATATAATCAAGCACACTTATTTTTTCTTGCATTATCCATGATATACAACCAGCTAGGGATTTAACACCATCAAATGGTTCAAAGTTAATGAAGACATTAGAGAATGGGTTTAATTCACTAAGTTTAAGCTAAAGATCTATTACTCTATCAATATTGTTAGCTTTAACTACAAATTTGAGAATTAAAGCGTTCATTCATTGTCTCGATAAATTATTAATGCAATGAACTCATCATTCATCATCCCTTGTAGTGGCGAAGCACCAGCATATTTACCCGAACTTGTTTTCATGTAACATTCATAAGTCCATTCGTCATCCATACGCACCCTTTTTACATATCCAGCATCATAGGCACCGCCAAGCATTTCTGTCCAATACCATCAGGACATAGTGGTTGTTCAAAAAATGGATCATGCCATTGTGGATAATAGGTTTTTCAGAATGAGATATACTTCGATTTATATGAATCATCCATAACTTAACTAGAAATAAGGAATATAAATTCTACCATAATTTACCGTACATTACGATATAATCCGATATATAATTATCACTGCTATTAAAAAAGTAAACACTAATGTAAGTATTTTTGTCATAAAGGTATTTGAATAAATTTTTTCTTTATAAACAAGATTGATGGAATCTACATTTACTTCAAGTTTTGCATTTAATACTTCAATATAAAAATTAATCCATTTTAACTTTATTTTTTCAGTTTTAGGAAATAGTCCTTTACAGAGATGCCACGCTTTCTTCAGGTATGGTGCAAGATCAATTTTGTAATTAACCCATACATTACTACCTATTTGTTTTAAACTAAAAAGATTATGCGTATCATTATCATATTCTGGTGTTCTAAACCTTAAATCGTTACCTAAATATATAACTTGATTATCATCAGTTAATCGGCATCTTAAAAATGTAACTTCAAATTGAAAATTAGTATCATAAACATTTGTTGGCGCAGAATAATTTTTATCTTCAACCTCAAAAAATAACGCTAAACCAATTTGAGCATGTGCTTTATGTCCTAAATTTCTAAGCCAATTAGGGATTGAACCATTAAGCCATTCAATATTACTTCTCTTTAATTTTATATTAAGTATGAGAGAAAAATCATCATTTGGATTTATGTAAATTTCATTTATGGGCGGTTCAAATGCATATAAACCCCAACTATGCGGTTGTTGTCCTTGATGTATAAAACCCCAACCTAAAAGATCATCATCAGTTTTATCAATTACATTAAAAAGAAAGGAACCATTATCATAAACCCAATTTGACGAAGAATTAACATTATATAAACCTACCTCCCATGTGTTTACCTCATAGAAATCACCATCTTTTGAAATTTCAAAAGTATCAGGGGACATTAGAGGATAAACTGATAAAGCAAAAAGAACGATAAAAAAGAAATAATAAATAATTTTCTTCATGATTCTACCTCGCCTTTAGCTTAAAAATTTTTGGAACAAACCAATGAAAGCGTTTGTATAACAATCCAAGCAAAGATAATTATTTTACTAACATAAATAAAAGCTTCTCCCTTTTTAATTGTTCTTTTACATTTAAAACCAATGCCACCTAAAAAATTTAAGAATATTACTATTACTGAGGAAATTTACAATAAACTTAAACAATACATGGATAAAGTAAATTCAAAGTATGGCTACAGAAAGTATAGATCAATAGCATAACTAGTAGAAGATGCAATAATGAGTTATATCCAGAATATGCAAAAAGAACAAAAACATATAATATTTTTAGATAGATTGATAGGAAAAAATTGTGTAAACGACCGTAATATTAAGCGTATACAAATTATCATTGCATTTTACAACTTTACAAAAGTAAATAAAAAGAAGCATTCTCCAAGCTTTTTAGAAGAAATAAGGCACTCTCCTACATTATTAATTGATGTATTACAATACCGTAATTTAAGGTAATTTTGTAATGATAATTTTTGTAAAAATAATATTACCGCATTATGTTGATGTTTTTGATAGTTCACCCTTCAACTTTTTAATCTTTGATTCTAGAAAGGTTATTATGGCGGTGTTGTCGAACGACTTTAACGGTTTCCCGCAGACTGGACATTTAAATGATAGTTCCACTGCATCCTCGAAGGTTACTCTTACTCTATCTTCGGGACAATAAAAGAAGACGTGGCTTTTCTCATAGTTTAATCGCTGTTCAAGTTTTTCTAGAACGAGTCTCTTCTTCATGTTTACTAGGAATTCCACGTTATCCCTGTTAAGCCTCCAAAGATAGATGAACCATCCTGTAGATTTATCTCTTATACGTCTATAGAGAACTAATTGATTATCGAAGAGAATATATAATATTTTGCGGATGTCGTTAATCTTCATGTCAAGCTCCTTAGCTATCTGCTCATCTGTAAGTTCATAATGGTTTGCCAATAGAAGTGCAACTTTAACGCCTAGTTCTCCCGCCAATTCTTTTATCACTGCTATGAAGCTTTCATCCACCTCGAATAAGGGATAGTAATGGTACACTGTACGCTTCATCTCCACAAACTGCTAACATAATCTTTTATTTACCACAAATTTAAATCCTTTGACTTAATTCAACCTAACTATTTTTTTGCCTTTCCTGCAGGGTATAATCTTCATCATTGCATCTTTGAATATTCCAGTGTAAATCCATTTATCCTTCAGTTCGTATAGGAGGATTGCTAAAGCTGCAACTTCAGAATGGGGTTGATTTCCAATGGCAATATTCCAATCCGAAATTTTATAATACTTGCTGGGAACCTTTTCTGAACCAATAATTACCAGTTTATCTTTTGGAGAAGACTTTAAGACTTCAATTACAGATGGAAGATTTAAACCGTACATTGTTAGATGGATGATTTCACCCTTGTTAAGCTTCCAATTCTTAGCGAAAGCGTATGGATCTTCGACAAATTCAACTTTAAATTCTCCACCCCAAAGTTTACATACTCTTCTAATGGATGAGGCAACAGCATTATCTTTAAAATCTATAAATATGCCTTTAGCTCCAAAAGCCCTTGCAACAAGAGCTACATGGGTTGTAACCCTCTTATCTCTAAATGGTCTATGCCCAATTCTCAAAACATAAATGTCATAGGAGGAACCATTCATAATTATCACATAACATTTTAATCGAAGAACATATTGAATTTAACTGAATATGAAAGCAGTACTTGTTGAATGTCTAGTCAATGGAGAGAAAACTAAAATTAAAGAATTGGAGGCTCTCGCCAAGAGCAGAGGATACCAGGTTGTAGCAAATATTATGCAGAGAAGGAGGAAACCAGATCCAGCATATTATATTGGAAGAGGAAAGTTGATGGAGCTTAAGGAGATAGTTGAGAAGACTGGTGCTGAAAATGTAATTTTTTCTAACACTTTAAAGGCAAGTCAAGCATTTAGAATTAGGAGGGAGCTTGGATGGAGGGCTAATGTAATAGATAGAAATTTGTTGATCTTAGAGATCTTCGAGGAGAGGGCGAGAACTGCAGAAGCGAAGCTTCAAATCGAACTTGCAAGATTATATTACATGTTGCCTTGGACAAGAGAATATGTTAGATTTAGAAATTTATATGGAGAGCAGGTTGGTTGGGGAGCTCTAGGAGAATATCTACATAGAGTTTATGAGCAACATATTAGGAAGAGAATAGCGAGAGTAGAGGAGAAACTTGAAAAAATCAGGATGAAAAACGTGTCAAGAATAATTAAGAGACATGAGCTGGGACTTCCAGAGGTAACGTTAACGGGATATACTCAAGCAGGAAAAACAGAGCTCTTCAACAGGCTAGCCATGGAGAATAAGCCGACGGGGCTGGGACCATTCACAACACTCTCCACATATGCTAGAAGAATGAAGTTGAAGGGGAGAGGAGATATCATATTAACAGATTCTATAGGTTTCATAGAGGATATGCATCCGCTAATATTGGAAGCATTCTACGCCACTCTCCACGAACTTGTCTTAGCAGATCTAATAATATTGGTGGTTGATGCCAGCGAGGAGAATTCTGAACTTAAAAGGAAGATCGACGCCTCAGAAGAAATTCTTAGAAAAGTTGCACCAGCAACACCAAAGATAGTGGCATTAAACAAAATAGATCTCATCGATGATTTGAGGATTAAGAAAGCTGAAAAGATAGCTAAAGAATATTTTCCATATGACCAGATAATACCTGTAAGTGCAAAGTATGGGTATAACTTGGAGAAGCTGGTTGAAGCTGTAAGAAAAGAAATAAAATATGAATATGTTTGAAGGGAACTTCATCTAGTTTTTTTAAACTTCACCTCAGCTACATCGCCCAGAGTTAAATCAATCTTTCCAGTAGATTTAGAAGATATATTAATGGAAATTGCAGGTTCTAGGAGTTTAATACCGAGGGCAGATTCAAGTTTTCTGGCGAGATCTAATGTTGGAATCATGGTACCTGACTCAATTCTTCTAATAACGGAAACTTTTTCCTTAACTTTTTCAGCTAGAATTTCCTTAGTCCAACCAAGCGATTCCCTGGCAGCTTTAATTCGATCAGCATAATCCTCAACAATATCGAAATCGTCGAAGATGAAGCGTCTCCGTCTTCTTCCACTAATCTTTAAACGTCTACTTCGAGGGGGAGGAGATCTACGTTTAGACTCAATTATCGGCTCCCCGAACTTTGCACATTCATCGCAAACCAGTAGGACGGCGCCGGAAATCAAAACTTTTCTACCTTTACCGCTGAGAGGCTTGCCGCAGAGCTCACAATACAAGGATAACCCCATAGATAATAGTTGAAGAGAAACTTATACGATTTGCGGGTGAAGGTAGAAATTTTAATTTCTATGAAATTCAAGTATAGATATTAGAGTGTGAGAGGAGGAATTGAATTGCCATCGAAAATAGAGAGCGATGACACTGCCTTCTATAAGGAACCGTCAAACTATATGAAATATTTGGAGGAGAAATTGAAGAGAATAGAAATTGAATATCAACTTTTAAATGAGGAGAAGGAGAGGTTGATGCAGGAAATAGCATATTTAAGAGAAGAGTTAATGAAGCTGAAAACTCCACCGCTAATAGAAGCCTACGTAGTGGAAGTATTAGATAATAGTAGGGCTGTAGTTAAAAGTTCAACGGGTCCAAACTTAATAGTACAGATATCAAGTTTAATAGATAGGGGTAAGTTGAAGCCATATACAAGGGTGGCATTAAATCAGAGAACTTTTGCAATAGTGGAGATATTGCCACAAATTGAAGATCCATATGTTAGAACCATGGAGGTAATAGAGAAACCCAAAGTAACCTATAGAGATATAGGCGGATTGAAGGAGCAGATAATGCTGATAAAGGAGACTGTTGAGATTCCGCTGAAGAATCCAACCCTATTCGATGAAGTTGGAATAGAACCACCTAAAGGAGTACTTCTATATGGACCGCCTGGTTGTGGAAAGACCTTGCTGGCAAAGGCTGTGGCAAGAGAGACAAATGCCACTTTCATAAGGGTTGTCGGATCTGAGCTTGTGAAGAAATATATAGGTGAAGGAGCTAGAATGGTAAGAGAATTATTTTCGCTTGCAAAAAGAAAGGCGCCAAGCATAGTTTTCATAGATGAAATAGATGCCATAGGGGCAAGAAGATTTGGAGAAACAACAAGTGGGGAGAGGGAAGTTCAGAGAACGATGTCACAGTTGCTAAGCGAGCTAGACGGATTTAATCCTAGAGGAAATGTGAAGATAATAGCTGCAACGAATAGAATAGATATCCTTGATCCAGCCCTACTTAGACCGGGAAGATTCGACAGGATAATAGAGGTTCCCCTACCAAACAGAGAGGCGAGATTAGAGATCTTCAAAATCCATACGAGAAGAATGAGGCTGGCTGAAAATATCTCCATAGAAATTCTTGCAGATAAAACAGAAAATATGAGTGGAGCAGACATTAAAGCAATATGTACAGAGGCAGGAATGAATGCTATAAGGGAGGGGAGGAGAAGAGTAACCATGAGGGACTTTGAGGAAGCATTGGAGAAGATAATGTTAAAAAAGAAGACTGGAAGACTACCTGTAACATCATATTTGTAGGTGGAAATTTGAATAATATTTACAGGCTTAGAAGAATAGCCGAATACCAGTTTGGAGAGGGGATAGGAGACATAATTTTCCCAGACGATGTGGAGATAGAAATCTCTAAAAGAACTGGAAAAATTAAAAGGATAACTTTAAAAGGTAAGGTTCTGGCAACTTTAAGGCCGAGAGACGGAATGATAGCGTTAACTGTAGAGGGTGCCAAGAAAATTAAGGAGAAAATTAAGCCTCCGAAGTTGAGGGTGACAGTAATGAATGAAGTGGCAAAATATATTAGAAAAGGGAGAAATGTCTTTGCAAAACATGTTAAAGATGCAGATCCAGAGATAAGACCTGGAAGTGAAGTGATAATTGTAGATGAAGAAGACAATTTACTTGCAGTTGGAAAAGCAATTCTAAATGGAAAAGAGATGATTGCATTTAAAAGTGGAATAGCAGTAAAAGTTAGAAGGGGAGTTGGAGAGTGAAACTATGAGGAGAATGTCGCCGAGAGAGATGAGAAGATTGATGAGGAAACTTGGAATGCAGTTAAATGAAATTGAAGATGTGGAAGAAGTAACCATAACTAGGAGAGATGAAATAATAAAAGTGTTGTCACCCAAAGTTTCCATGATGAAGATTGGAGAAGAAACAATATTTCAAATAGTAGGGGAACCTGAGATAGTTAAGAGGGAGGAAGTTCTCGAAATTCCAGAAGAAGATGTACAGTTAGTGGCTGCCCAGACAGGGGTAACCTTGGATGAAGCTAGAAGAGCTTTAATTGAGAATGGCGGAGACTTGGCAAAAGCCATTCTAACTTTAACGATGAAGAAGAAGTGAACTTAAAAGTAAATTCTCTAAAAACAATTAGAAATAACAAATAATTTGAGGGAAATTTAATGTTTCAAGTATTCTCTAACATCACTTAAAACACAATGTGGAACTGTTATATCCTTCATAGTGAGCAGTCCAGGCGGCGATTCAATAGCCTTCGGCGCCATATTGATCAACATGGAGATCGTTCCCCAATCTCCATGAACACATGGGGAGATTCTTTGATGTATTTCAGGAATACCGTCTATGTCGATGGCATCATATTCTTCGGGAGCCCCAACATATGCCGTGAAAATCAAAGTTATAAAGTCCCTGTCAGATACAATTCCTCTAGCAGTCTGATTTAAACCAGCAACCATTCCAGGATTAACCTCGACGAAATCGGTTTTAACATATTTATCTGAGATTACTGGTTTAACCGGTTCAACTACTATTTTATCCAATTTAACTTTCAAAGCATCTGCGATCAGAGAGATGCTCTGCTCCAAGCCTACATGTCCACTTATAATTCCACTTTTAATTTTATTTTCAAATTCCTCCACGGATAGTCCAGCTCCAATCTTCTTCTGGAAAGGCCCCCTCCTTGTGGATGCATTCATTTGCCGCGTAACCTTTATACTGTTAATTTTTAGGCATGGAGAAGTTAAAGTTATAACCAGAGTGTCCATTAGGAAGCCTGGATTTATACCTGTTCCAAGAATTGTCGCTCCATGCTTCTTAGCGGCTTTATCTAGCTCCAAAGCCAACTTGAAATTGGATATATATGGATAACTCAACTCTTCACAGGAAGAAACAACATTAACTCCATGCTTTACTATTCCCATCAATTGATCAAACACTTTGCTTAGAAATGATGATGTCATGTGAAATACTACATTCGGTTTAGTCTCCTCCAAAACTTTATCAGCATCTTTTGAAATCACTACACCCAGCTTCCTATTTAAACCTAGAACTTCACCAAGATCTTTTCCCACCTTATTCGGATCAACGTCCACTGCGCCGACAATTTCGAAACCATCCTTTTCTAGAAGGGCTTTCGACAGCATTCTTCCTATGGCTCCAACCCCATAAATTACACATTTAACTTTTTCCATTCTTAAACACCACTTAAACAGTCAACCTAAACTGGAGATAAACAGTATAAAAGTGTAACGATTTAAATATGAGGGATTATCGATTTTGGACAGTATGGCGGGCCCGGCGGGATTCGAACCCGCGACCAACGGCTTAGGAGGCCGCTGCTCTATCCATGCTGAGCTACGGGCCCAAAATAAAATGATATCATCATCCTAATAAGCTTCTCTTCCATTAGGCTAACTTGAACTTTGAGTAAGCCACTTCAAAAACTCTTCAATGGAATTGAAGATTAGGGGATTCAATTCACCTTTCAGTTCAACTTCCACCTTTTCAACATTTAGAGAGTTCAAAACTTCGTGAGGAGCCTTCGAGCCGAAGACTATAGACCAGCTTACCACATCGAAGTTTTTATCTCTAGCTCTAACCAATCCATCAATGGTTAAAAGATACTTGAAATCTTTAAAATAGAAGTAGACTCTAGCCTTCAATCCTCTAATTTTTGTTAAGATTCTCCTGAAATCCTCAGCTGAAAATCTAACCATACATCATCCCAAATTATATTTATTTCTTAACAGTCTAATAGCCTCTTCCACACTTAACATGTACTGTTCTCCTTTGTCCAAATCTTTAAGGATAATGATGTTCTTCTCATATTCTCTTCCACCTATAATTACAGCATAAGGAGCTCTCTGCGAACTTGCATGAGAGAGAGCTCTCCTCAAACCTCTCCTTAAAACCTCGAGAACTACAGGTATACCTGCATCTCTAAACTTTTTTGCAACTTTTAAAGAGTATGGTAAAACGCTTCTATCGATGGATATCAGGTGAACTCCTCTGAGAAAATCATATTTGAAGGATATGTTCTCCGCCTCCATTGCTAGAATTATCCTATCCAAGCCGGGGGAGAAACCGACAGCAGGGGTTGGAGGACCGCCGAACAATTCGATTAACCGGTCATATCTACCTCCCCCTCCCAATGCCAATCTGAAATTTGGAACATAAAATTCGAATATAATTCCAGTATAATATTCTAAGCCTCTGGCAAAACTGAAATCTATGATAAACTTATCTAGAAGATTTATGGAGCTGCAGAGTTTAAGAATCTCCCTGAAATCCTGGAGGGAAGAGAGGGAGGAGGGAGATTTCAAAAGCAATTTATAAGCCTTATCAAAGAGTGTATTCGAAAATCTACCTTTCAGTGAACATAGCTTTCTAACAGTTTTGATGGCTTCTTCAGACAATCCGAGAGAGGAGAGATAGTTGAAGGCTTCATCAAATCTTGATCTATCGAGAAGGTTCATGAAATGGTTCTGATCTTTTTCATCGACTTCAAAATCGCTTAGAAAACCCTTGAGAACACCTATATGGCTGATCTTGAAATAGTGGTTTTTAAAGCCTAAACGAGACATAAGTTCATCAGCTATCTCTAAAATTTCCACATCGGCTTCAGGATTGGAGGAACCTAGAAGTTCGAAGCCACCCTGCCAGAACTCTCTATATCTTCCAAACTGTGGCTCATCATATCTAAAACAGTTGGCAACATATCCTAGTCTAACCGGCTTAGGATAGGATAAAAGATTGTTAATGAAGAATCTCGCTACAGAAGCCGTCATTTCAGGTCTCAGGGCAACTCTCCTTCCACCTAAATCTTCAAAAACATACATTCTATGTCTAATCTCCTCACCTGACTTGGCAGCTAAAAGTTCGAAGGATTCTATTGTGGGAGTTATGATTTCCTCATAGCCATACAGTTTAAAGAGAAGTCGGACTATGCTGACAACATGATTCAATTTACACGTATCCTCTGGAAGCAGATCCCTTAAACCTCGAAGCCTCCTAAAATTTCCAACCATGATAACCACCAATAAAAACACCTAACATGACAATAAACATATAGATTAAAATTCGTTTTTTAACGTTTAAAGCAGTGTTCGGAGTGGGAGATTTAACGAGAAGAATTGAATCATAAATGAAACCGAAGGCTGAGAGAAGGATGAATGGAAAATATAATGGAGACACTAGGCCCAGAAATATTGGAACAACACCTACAGCCACAGCGGCAATATAGAATATGGAGGCTAAACGTCCAGCCGAATCTAAACCGTATTTTCTAGCAACACTCATGACATTTCTCACAATATCTCCCTCCACATCTATAATTCCCTTCGTCACCTCCCTACCGGTATTAGCTAGAAAAGCTGCAAACGAGAATATATATAGGAGAAGGGAATTTGGAGAGTTAACTGAGAAGCCTCCGAAAATGAAGGGAACGGCCACACAGAAGCTGACCATGAAATTTCCCATTAAACCGTAAACTTTAAACTTGGCATTATATAGGAATGAAACTGCAAATGAGATCAATGCTATGAGGAAACATGTAAAATTTATTTGGAGAGAGGAGAAGAGGCCGAGAAGGGAGAGGAGGAAACCGTAGACAGCTGCTCCAGATCGACTGATAAGTCCCTTGGGAAGGGGGCGGTGAGGAGCATTAATAAGATCAACCTTTACATCATATAGATCATTTATAACCATGGAGGAAGCCGTTAAAAGAAAACCGGAGAGAAATCCATAAACTATTAAATTTAAAGGAGGAAAGCCGTTAAATGCGAGACACATGCTTAAAATGACAGCGAAACCCATCATAAAACAGTTGACAGGCCTAATGATGGATATGAATGCTTTGAAATGCAAATTCAAAGAACAACCTCCGTCACATCATAATATGTAACATCATCATGCCTATCCACAATGGCTAAGATGAGATTCTTCCTAGAATTTCTAGCGGAACGAACCATCTCATAGAGCTCTGAGAGGCTCAGACTTTTCCCCTCCAATGCACCGAAGACGAGATATTTTGCAGCCTCCCTTCCAACTGAAGCACCCCTCTCATAAACCCTGAAGGATAAACCTCCGAATCCAGATTTAACCACATATCCTCTACGTCTAAGATCAGAGTAGATTATATATTTAACCCAGAGATCTCTATCAAACTTCGAAAAATATTTGACAGCATCCTCAAAGGAAAGTTCAGTTGAATTTATGACCAGTCTAATTTTACCGCGATCAAGGAGGTAGAGGGCCTCAACTGTAGATAGAACTAGAATTCCATTTTCAAATTCACCATAGAAACCTTTATTATGCAGCCTAGTTGCATCTGCTCCTGAAACTGTTATACGATCGCCGAGAACTTTGCCGATGGAAGTCTCCATATGAAACCCCATATAAAATAGTCCAACTAAATATTAAATTAAAACTTAGATAAATAAGTAGATGAAATGATGGAGAGGATTAGCAACTTCATAAACGAAGCGGAAAGAATAATAATTATGGGTATTGGAAATGTTTTGAGAAGTGATGATGCAGCTGGAGCTAAAGTGGCTGAGTTATTAGAGAAGAAGGTGAACTGCAAAGATGTAACCGTTATAAATTGCATGGAAACTCCGGAAAACTTCCTTGGAAAAATAGAGGAAATTTCTCCAACACATATAGTTATAATCGATGCTGTTGAAATGAATGCTGAACCTGGAGGGGTAGGGGTATTTGGAGAAGAGGAGATAGATGACTATCCCCCTATCTCAACTCACAGAATTCCCCTATCTATAATGGCAACCTACATAAAGAAAACTGTCGGAGCGAAACTCATGATTATTGGAATACAGCCGAAACGTATAGAATTCGGCGAGGAAATATCGCCAGAAGTAAAGGAAACAATAAAATTATTAGCAGAAATGTTAGCAGTTATGTTGAAGGGATCAAAATGCTGCCGAAAACCATAGAATGGGCCGATGGAAAAGTGAAGATAATAGATCAGTCGAAACTGCCACAAAAACTGGAGATCATAGAATGCGAAGATGCAGATAGAATAGTGAAAGCGATAGTTAAAATGGAGATTAGAGGAGCTCCAGCCATAGGTGCAGCAGCTGCAATGGCACTTGCACTTACAGCATATAAAAGTAGAGGGGAAACAAGGGAGGTAATTATGAGAAGAATATGGGAAACAGCTGAAAAATTGAGGAGAACGAGACCTACAGCGAGAAATCTATTCTGGGCGATAGAAAGAATAATAAGCAGAATAGAGGGAGAGAAGGATGGTAAGAGAATCGCTGAAAAAGTAATTCAAGAAGCTTTAAGAATCATGAGAGAAGATATAGAGATAAATATGAGAATAGGAGAGAATGGAGCAAAGCTGATAGAAGATGGAGATACAATATTAACATATTGCAATGCAGGATCATTGGCAACAGTATATTATGGAACTGCACTCGGAGTAATAAGGACAGCTTGGAAGCAGGGAAAGAAGATCAAAGTGGTGGCAGCAGAAACAAGGCCGAAACTGCAGGGAGCAAGACTGACCACGTATGAGTTAATGATGGATAAAATTCCTGTAACATTGGTAACGGACAATACAATAGGATTGCTGATGCAGAGAGGAGTTATAGATAAAGTGATTGTCGGTGCAGATAGAATATTGAAGGATGGAACAACATATAATAAGATAGGAACATATATGGTTGCCGTTTTAGCTGAAAAACATGGCAAACCATTCTATGTGGCTGCGCCTACCACAACTTTCGACTTGAAATCCACGAGAAGAGAAGTTGAAATAGAAGAGAGAAGCCCTGAAGAAGTCAAAGAGATATGCGGATGCAAAATAGCGCCTGAAGAAGTTCCGGCTCTAAACTACGCTTTCGACATGACTCCTCCAGAATATATTTCAGCTATAATAACGGAGAAAGGAAACATTTACCCACCATACCGTGAGAACATTATGAAAATTCTATGCTTATAGAGAACGTTCTAAAAGCTTTTTAAACCTTAAAGCATCATCAGCCATAAATACATTGTTAAATAGAATGTAAATCTCTTTGAAACCAGCTTCCACGAAGCCTTTAACTTTACCTAGAAGAAATTTAAGATCATCATCAGTATACTTATATTTATAATTCACCTCACCAGCTCCAATACCGTGAAGCCGAATATAAATTACTGGAGAGTCTGAGACTGGATCTCTTCTAAAAACATCAACCACATGGATTATGTCAAAGCTGCGGCAGATCTCTCGAACCACATCTAAATGTTTATTCCAATTTCCTCTGGGCTCCCAGCCCAATAAAACATCATCCTGCACAATATGATTGAAGAAACGGTAAACCCATTTAACATGTTCATCAGAAAATTTAAAGGAGGCAGGAGTTTGGAAAACGCAAATTCTCGCGTCGAGAACTTTACATATGCTTAGAGTTTTCATCCAAGCTTCAAAATTCTCGGAGGTCGGTTTAAGAAAACCGTAATGTTTAGCCTTAGAGGAATCCATTTTAATTCCAGCCTTCCTCCAAGTGGGACTTGTATATGGATGGGTAATAACCTGCCAAGCCTTCAAGGTATAAACAAAATTTCTAGGAGCAATCATCCGCCAACGAGAAGCTGTTTCAATTCTCGGCAACTTATAAAAAGTACTCTGAAGCTCTATCAAATCAAAAGTGTGAAAATAGGCATCCTTACCACCTTTAACAGCCCATCCACAACAACCCACCCTAATCAAAACAAACACCAAGACATCTTCCAAAAATAAATACTTCAACTTTACGTAGAATAGAAAACAAAGGTTATGAGAAAAATTTATTGGAATAAATATGGAAACTAACAGGTGGCGGGGGTTGCCGAGCCAGGTAAAAGGCGGCGGACTCAAGATCCGCTGGCGTAGGCCTGCGTGGGTTCGAATCCCACCCCCCGCACCAAGCATTTTCCAGGAATATATGATAAGTTAAGTAGAAATTGATGATGTCTTCTAGTTTGTCGATGTATTTTGTTTTAATTTTGTTTCCTTCTCTCCACTATTTATAAATATAGTAATTAGGAAATATTTGATCCGTCAACTCTCTTATAATTTATTCTTTTAACTATAATTTTCACGTTACCATGCCTCAAAATAACTGTAAAAAATATTTAAAAATTAACAACCGTTGGGAAGCTTCCACCTATATTAACGGTTTTAATTGTAATGTTTCCGTTAAGATCTAGGTTTCCACTTCCAACTCTAATTTAATGTGTAGTAATAGTGTGTTCACCTATGTGGCGGACATTAATGTTGAGTATCCGCTCTGCCAGTTTAGAGCTGAATATGGAATTAGTTTCAAATGCCAATTGAACAATATATTCTAACTAATCGCATAGTTTTATGTGTCTACAGGGGGATAAAGTAGGAGAGATTTAGAGGAATATTAGATTGTCAAAATTGTTTATTTCAATGGTATAATTTCATATTTACCTAGTTTTAAATATTTATTTTTCACCTATCTTTCACAAAAAGACAAATAATTCAATGTAAAATGGTAAACTTTATAGTCAATCCCATTCTTATAGTTTTTAGTCTGAAAATATTTCATTAAATTCAGGTGGTATTGTTGAAGAAATTTTTGAAAGGCACATTCTTTATGCAGGGTGATGAAGCTTGTGCTGAAGGTGCAATAGTGGCTGGATGCAGACTCTTCGCCGGCTACCCTATAACTCCTTCAACGGAGATAGCTGAACGTATGGCTAGAAGATTACCTGAGGTTGGAGGAGCATTCATCCAAATGGAAGATGAACTTTCATCTATCGCTCTAATAATAGGTGCATCATATACTGGAGTTAAAGCGATGACCGCTACAAGTGGGCCGGGATTCAGTCTTATGCAGGAAAATTTGGGGTTAGCTGTTATGACTGAGACTCCCATAGTTATAGTCAATGTTATGCGGGGAGATCCAAGCACAGGTCAACCTACAAGAGCCGGTCAAGGCGATGTAATTCAAGCTAGAAGGGGAAGCCATGGAGATTATGAGATAATAGCTCTTGCCCCTTATTCCGTCCAAGAAATGTTCGATCTAACCATTGAAGCATTCAATCTTTCAGAACAGTTTAGAGTGCCAGTTATAATGCTCTCAGACGCCATTATAGGACATATGAGGGAGAAGGTTATTTTAAAAACTCCAGATGAAGTTAAAATAGTTAATCGGAAGAAACCTAAAGAGCCTCCTGGAAAATATCTTCCATTTAAACCTGAAGAGGATCTGATTCCTCCAATGGCCTGCTTCGGTGAGGGATACGGCATTCACGTTACAGGTTTAACCCATGATATTCGGGGATATCCTGCCTCCACGGATCCCAAAGTCCATGAGAAACTGGTTAGAAGACTCTGCGACAAAATTAGACTGAACGCTGACAAAATAATTAGAATAGACAGTAGATATGTGGAGAATGCTGAGATAGTCTTAGTTGCCTATGGCACTCCAGCTCGATCAGCTATTCGAGCCGTCAATTTGGCTAGGAAAAAGGGGTTGAAGGTTGGATTAGTCAGATTAATTACAGTATGGCCATTTCCATATGAATATTTTAGAAAACTTTCAAGAAAAGTTAAAGGATTCATAGTTGCAGAGATGAATTATGGTCAGATTGTCGGCGAAGTTGAGAGAAGCGTTGGAGATAGAAAAGTCGTCTTGGCATCAAAGCTCGGCGGAGATCCCCATACACCTGAAGAACTGTTGGAAATAATAGGGGAGGTGTATAAACATGTTGAGTGAAAATCTTCCACCTAAAGCTCACCCTTTAGAAAAACTTTTGAGAACGGATCGTCTACCCCACATATGGTGTCCAGGATGCGGAATCGGAATAGCACTTAACAGTTTTCTCAGAGCTGTGAAAAAACTTAACTTGGATCCGAAAAGCATAGTTTTAATCTCAGGTATAGGTTGTAGTGGAAGGGCTTCAGGCTATGTGGCCTTCGACTCTTTCCACACCACCCATGGAAGGGCTATTCCACTGGCCATGGGAGTGAAAATTGCACGTCCAGATCTCAAGGTGGTGGTGTTCAGTGGAGATGGAGATTTATTTGCGATAGGTGGAAACCACATAATTCATGCTGCAAGAAGAAATTTAGATCTCCTCGTCATATGCATCAACAACTTTAACTATGGTATGACTGGAGGACAGTTGGGGCCTACAACTCCTTTCAGCTCATATACAACGACGACACCTTACGGTAACATTGAGCATCCATTTAACCTTGTACATTTAACTGCAGCTGCTGGAGCAAGCTTCGTAGCCAGATGGACGGTTGCCCATCCAATCCAATTGGCGAGATCGATTGAGAAAGCATTGAATAAGCGTGGTTTCTCATTTATAGAGGTTATAGCTCCATGCGTAACTCTATATGCAAGATATAATAAACTTGGCAGACCACCCCAAATAATAAAATACTTGAAAGAGATAAGTGTCATAGAGAAATCTATGGATTCCTCCAAGGCGGATATAAAAATTGGAAACAAAATATTTGTAGGTGAATTTGTGGATGTTGAGAGACCTGAATATGTAAGCGAACTATACCGCGTCATAAGGGAGAAGAGCGGTAGAAAAATAGATTCACTTGTCAGGTAGGTGGTGGAATATGAGATGGGAGATTAGGATTTCAGGTTTAGGTGGACAGGGAATTTTATTGTCAGGTTATATTCTGGGCAAGGCTGCAACCCTCTTTGACAATAGAAATGCCGTCCAAATAGAATCCTATGGCCCTGAAGCTAGGGGGAGTCGAGCGAGAACTGATCTAATAATATCTGATGAGGATATAGATTATCCATATATATCTTCAGCCGACATTTTAGTTGCACTTTCACAGGATGCATACAACTATTATAATGAATCCGTAAAGGATGGGGGAATCATTCTAGTAGATGGAGATCTCGTCAAAATTGAAAAGACATCGAGAAAGGTGAAGATATACGAGATTCCGGCGACGAGAATAGCTGAAGAATTGGGAAGAAAGATCGTTGCAAATGTGGTTATGCTTGGAGCCCTATCAGCCATAAGTGAAGCAGTATCCTATGAAGCTTTAAAAAAGGCCGTTTTAGATAGTGTTCCAAAGGGAACTGAAGAATTGAATATGAAAGCATTGGAGGAAGGATGGAACTATGCGAGAAGACTCACCGAGAAATAGGGGTATGTTTAATCCGAAAATCATAGGATTCCTATGCAATTGGTGTGGATATGCAGCGGCAGATCTAGCCGGAAATCTCCGTCTAAATTATCCATCAAACCTTAGAATTATAAAGGTCATGTGTAGTGGAAGAATAGATCCTTCACATATACTTGAAGCCTTCAAGAAGGGAGCTGATGGAGTTTTAATTGTAGGTTGCCATCCGGGAGACTGCCATTACATTAATGGAAATTATAGGGCGAAGATGCGTATAGCTCTCTTAAAGAAGCTTCTCCAAGAAATCGGGCTGGAACCTGAAAGGCTGAGAATTGATTGGGCTTCAGCAGGAGAAGGTGAACGCTTCGCAAATATAGTGAGAGAATTTTTTGAGGAGATTAGAAATCTCGGCCCAAATCCCGTGAAGGAGGAATGCGATGAATAATGGAAAGATAACCTTAGCGATAATACCTTTATCTACATGTGCTGGATGTGAGAACACTATACTTGATCTAGAGGAGAAGTTGTTCTTCCTTGCAGATTTCATAGACATTGTTTACGCTCCAATAATAATGGATTCTAAGCCGCCGTCATCAGTGGACATTGCAATTTTCACTGGAGCTATAAGAACGGATGAAGATGAGAGAAAAGTTAAAGTTTGGAGGAAAAAATGTAAAATTCTAGTTGCTCTAGGTTCCTGTGCCACATTGGGAGGAATACCTGGACTTGCAAATTTAACCACAGTTGAAGATCTCTTAAAGCAGATCTACGTTAATCATCCAAATGTGCAGAATCCTAGGGGAACAGAACCTAATTTAGATATTCCGAAACTCGTTAATCAGGTTAAGATATTGAAGGATCTTGTAAAGGTGGATTATAGCATTCCAGGATGTCCTCCTCCTAAAAAACTGGTTGAAAAATTCTTCCAAGCAATGATTAATGGCGGTGAATTTAAACTTCCAGATAAAAGTGTATGTGATGAATGCCCATTGAATACTGGTAAAAAGAAAGTTATGGAGAAGATTAAACGTTGGGGGATCGATCCAGTGGATCCCAATAAATGTCTTCTCGAACAAGGCTTTTTATGTTTAGGTCCAGTTACACGTTCAGGATGTGAAGCTAGATGTATAAGGGCTGGTTATCCATGTAGAGGATGTATGGGGCCGCCGAAGGGAATTACAGATCAAGCTGCCGACATGATAAGTGTAATAGGATCCATAGTTTCCCTAGATAAAATTGAAGTTGAAGACTTAATGAAAATTAAAGATCTTTCAGGTTCACTCTATAGATTTACACTTCCATCATCTACATTTAAGGGGAAGATTAGGAGGAAGCTCAATGGATAGGAAGATAACGTTCCATCCGATAACGAGGATTGAAGGACATGCCAAAGTAACCATTATGCTCGGCGAAGGAGAAGTAAAGGATGCATACTTCCAAGTTTTAGAATATAGAGGATTTGAACGTTTCCTGAGGAGGAGGCCTATAGAGGAGATTCCGATGATAACTCCAAGAATCTGCGGTTTATGTTCCACTTCACATCACATAGCTTCAGTTAAAGCTGTCGACAGGATATTTGGAGTAGAGCCTCCAATACAAGCAGAGAAGTTGAGAAAACTGCTTCACTATGCGGGACTCCTTCACAGCCATATACTTCATTTCTTCATTTTATATATGCCGGATATCTTATTGAAGGATCTGCCTCCGGAGAGAAGGGGATTTCCAGAACTCTTGAAAAGGTATTCAAACCTTGTGAAGGAAATTCTCAAGGTGAGAAGATTCTCCCGTAAAGTTTTAGAGGAGCTGGGCTCCTCATCCATCCATGCAACTCCTGCCATTCCAGGAGGATTCTCCAAACCCATAAGCCATGAAAAAAGGGTTGAACTCCTCAGGGAGGGTAGAGAGAATCTCGGAAGATTCATTGAAATAATATCTGAGAAAGCAATATTTATCGACGGAATTTTAGATGTAGACATAAATATTCCATCAAACTTTATCTCCCTATATTCTAAGGGAGAAACTCCATTTTACAATTCAAAAATTATAAGGGCTGTATCTTCCAGCGGAGAGTTAATTGAAGATTTCCACCCGGAAAAGTACATGGAGATTATAGGTGAACATGTAGTTCCATACAGCTATGCTAAGGCACCATATATAAAGAAGCTTGGATATCCCAAGGGGGCATATAGAGTGGGGCCCTTGGCTAGAAATAATATAAATGGCAGGCTGAGCACAGATATGGCTGCAGAATTCCAAGAGAAGATGGGACTTATAACTGGAAAACCGTTAACCAATCCAAGATATTATAATCTTGCTAGAATAGCTGAATGTATCTACGCATTGGAAAGGATTATTCAAATCTTGGAAGATGAGGGGATAGAGAACTTCAAGAATAATATACCGGAAGGGAAAATAGTGAATCGTGAAGCTGTAGGAGTCGTCGAAGCTCCAAGAGGAACATTAATCCACCACTTCAAAGTAGACGGGGAGGGATCTGTTGAGGAAGCAGATCTGATAGTTGCCACAGTTCAAAATACACCGATCATAGGAGTGGAGATTAAAGAGATAGCGGAAAAAATTATGGGAAAAGATGATGAAAACTTTGAAGTCAAATTGTTTCAAGAAATCTCAAGGCTTATCAGGGATTATGATCCCTGCCTTTCATGTGCAACGCATATTCCAGGATTCCCATTGAAGGTTGAGATTCGCTCAGAAAGAGGAGAGATAATAAGTGAGATTCCAAGGGGATTGGGGGAAACTGGAAAGTTATAGGATAAATCCAGATGGAAGGCTGGTACAAGATTATCCAATAGACATTAAAAATCAACTGCTAAAATTTTTTGATTATGAGAAGTTAATCTCAATTCTTAGAGCATTAGAGAAACCATCTAAACAATATACTTTTAGAACGAACACTTTGAAAATTTCAACGGAAAAATTGTATAGTAAGCTTTTAGAAAAAAATCTCAATGTAAAGTTACATTCAAAACTGGATGAAGCATTAACCATTCCCATTGAAGGACCCTTCGAAATCGAAGTTGAAGGGGGAATAGTAGTAGCAAACAAGTATGCTGCTGAAAGTGTATATCAGGGGTCACATCTATATGCTCCTGGAGTAATCTCAGCGGAGGGGGTTGAGAAAGGGAGGAAGGTGACCGTAATTGATGAGCAAGGTCTACCTATAGCTGTAGGCATTGCAGTTATGGATGGAAAAGAAATGG
The DNA here is from genome assembly GCA_003649185.1 of Thermoproteota archaeon. GTDB lineage: Archaea > Thermoproteota > Methanomethylicia > Culexarchaeales > B10-G16 > Culexmicrobium_B > Culexmicrobium_B thermophilum. The sequence continues at coordinate 32,754 of QMRB01000004.1, forward strand.
TGAAGCTTAAACGTGGATTGGCCGTGAAGATCGAGAGATCGATATATAAATCTATCTCTTTAAGGGAATTGGAGGAATATGAGCAGGGATTAATATATGAGCAGAGTGTTCCAGCAATATTGACGAGCCTCATCCTCAACCCATCTCCTGGAGATATAATACTGGATATGTGTGCAGCTCCCGGTGGAAAAACATCGCACATGGCTCAGCTTATGGGAAATATGGGGAGGATATATGCGTTTGAAAAATCGAAGTTGAGATATTTAAAGTTGAAGGAGAATCTGATGCGAATGGGAGTTAAATGTGCATTTCCACTGCTCGAAGACTCAAGATATGTGGATTTAAAGTACCCGCAGCTTAAAGTTGATAAGATCTTAATAGATCCTCCATGCTCTGCTCTCGGTGTAAGGCCGAAACTCTTCGAACGTAGAACTCTAAGAGACGTTTTATCATTGATGCAGTATCAAATCCAATTTTTTAAGGCAGCAGTCAAAGTTATAGGTGAAGGGGGAATAATAGTCTACTCCACATGTACGATAACTCCACATGAAAACGAACTCATAGTGGAAAAGGTTTTGGAGAAGTTTCCATTAGAATTAGATTGGCAGTCAATATATATTGGCAGTACAGGATTAAACATTATTGATGGAAATAGACTTTTACAGCGCTTCTACCCAGATGAACATGACACTCCAGGATATTTCATTGCACGATTTGTGAAGGTTTAGGCTTCCTCTTCAATTCCGTTCCACAGATCAAACATCTATCTAAACGTTCATTGTCATATCTCCTTCCACAGGCTGGACAATAGACAATCCACTCGATAACCCTTCTAATACCAATGGTTGAAACGGAGATATATCTAATCCCCAAATGTGCAGCTAAATTTTGAATTGTAAAATCATCGCTAACTATGATGGGTTTAAGGCCTCTATCCTTCATTTCTAAAGCTAAGGCTAAAACTTCCATATCTGCTTTGGAAAGATAATTTGCATCACCAGTCTTGGAAGCAGCATCATCCACATATTTCAAATATTTGATGCTTGGATTTATTATTCTAAGCTTTCCAACGTCAAGAGCCCGTTCAAACATCATTCTCGATTTAGAATCTTTTATTTCATCTACAACTCCTCCGCTGATAAAGTGGTTCTTTGTAGATGCAGATGAGGGATCATAACCATTTATTATAGCAGAAGAATCTAAAATTACAACTTCAATGTTAGACATCTTTAACCAACCTCTTCCTCAACCTTTCATAGAAATTGTACTTAAACCTTATGAACTTGGTCTTCCTCTTACTTTTCTCCAATAAAATCCTCGTTCCTACAGGTGCTGGAAGATGTTCTTGGCCATCCAAAATTACAATGGCATTTGAACCATCCCTATTAACTTCAACTTCAACCTTAGCGGAAGAGGGAAAGACTACTGGCCGCTGATAAATCTTTAAAGGAGCAAGTGGAACTGTGATGAAAACATCGAGTTCAGGGTCTATTATTGGACCTCCAGCGGAAAGTGCATATGCAGTGGAACCTGTCCGAGTGGATACTATGACACCGTCACATCTACCATTAAAGATTTCAACTCCATTCCGCTTCACCGTTAAATTCACAACCTTTAAAGGTATCCCGGTAACTATAGCCACTTCATTCAGCACATCTCTCTCACCGTTTCCAGGAATAGAAGCCTTTATTCTAGTGCATTCTTCAAGATAGAAGCGATCTTCAAGGATTAAATCTAAAGCTTTATCAAAATTCTCCCAGTCCACTTCTGATAGAAATCCTACAGTTCCAGCATTAACTGTTAGAATAGGAATCTCTCTTTTATTAAGATAGGTGGTTCTAAGTACAGTTCCATCTCCACCTATAATTATCAGTATATCTGAATCTAAATCTTCCAATTCTCTATATGATCTACTCTTCAATCTTAGGGCGAGACTTCTTTCAAGAATTACTTTTATATCCCGTCTCTCCAAGCATTCAACTATATTTCCAGCTATTTTAATAGCCTTCAAGGAATCTATCCTTGAGATCACCGCTACCTTTTCAAGTTTCATCTCTACACCTTCCATAAAAATAATATTCGAACTGAACTAAATACTTTTAAGAGAATATTAAGTTTAGTGATAATAGGTGTATGTGATGAAGCGGCCTGCCGAAGCTGGAAGCGTTAAGCCAGGTTCATTTATAATTTTGGATGGTGAGCCATGCAGAGTTGTGAGCACCGAGAAATCCAAGCCAGGGAAACATGGTTCAGCAAAGGTGAGAATAGTGGCTATTGGAATCTTCGACGGATCGAAAAGAACTTTTGTAGGACCTGCAGGCGCTCAGATTGAGATTCCCATGGTTGAGAAGAAAACGGGACAGGTGATATCTGTAACTCCTGATGGAATTCAAATTATGGATTTATCCACATATGAAACATTTGAGGTTTCCCCTCCGAAGGAGGATGATTTAAGGGAGAAGCTTGCTCCAGGAGTTGAAGTCGAATATTGGGTGATCCTTGGACGGAAGAAGATAATGAGAGTTAAATGAACATTAAATCTTTAATTTTTTACATATGAAATTTTAGTGGAGGCATCTATTTTGACTTCTAACACCATTTTAATTGAGAAATGCAAATGGATAGTTACTCAGAATAGAGATCGAAAAATTCTACGGAACAAGTCAATATACATTGAAGATGGAAGAATAGTGGAGATCTCGGATAAGATTCCAGTAGAAGCGGAATACATTTTAAATGGTGAAGGAAAAATCTGTATGCCCGGCTTGATAAATGCTCATACCCATACTCCTATGTCGCTTCTCAGAGGATATGCTGATGATATGGCCTTGAAGGAATGGTTGGAGAAGAAGATATGGCCTGTAGAGCGAAAGTTGAAGCCTTATCACTGCTATATAGGATCACTCTTATCATGCATGGAGATGGTTAGAACTGGAACAACAACCTTCATGGATATGTATTGGAATCCTGAGATGATAGCGAAAGCAGCTTCAAAGATTGGAATGAGAGGGGTGATTGCTATTGGACTTCTCGATTTCGAAGATCCAAGTCTAAGAGAAAAAATGTTAAGTGAAGCTGAGAAATATTTGGTTGAAGTTAAATCTTTAAGTTCGAAGATTAGAGGAGCGTTAGGACCACATTCACCTTACACATGTTCTGAAGAACTCCTATACAAATGTAGAGAGATTGCGGAAAGGGAGAAGACTCCCCTAACTATGCATTTGGCTGAAACCATGGAGGAACAGGTTGAATTTAAAGAAAAACATGGAGTAAGGGAGGTCGAATACTTAGATAAAATAGAGCTTCTAACAGGAAATCTTGTAGCAGTGCACTGTGTATGGTTAACTAAGAATGAGATCAACTTGATGGCCGACAGGAAGGTGAAAGTTGTTCATTGTCCAACATCCAATTTGAAATTGGCTGTTGGAGGAGTATTTCCACTCCCAGAATTTCTAGAGAGAAATGTGACGATAGGGTTGGGAACGGACGGTCCGGCCAGCAATAATTCTCTAAGCATGTTTGAAACCATGAAGATATGCGCTCTAATCCATAAGCATCATAGATGGGATCCTTCAATAGCTCCAGCTCCACTCATTCTAGATCTTGCAACTCTTGGAGGAGCTGCTGTCCTCAACTTAAAAATTGGATGTATAGTTCCAGGCTGGGAGGCAGATATAATATTATTGGATGAGAAGAAGCCTAATCTTATTCCTATATGTTCAAAGAGCACTTTAATCTCAAATTTAGTATATTCGACGAGCGGATTCAACGTAACAGATGTGATAATTGGAGGAGAAATGATACTTCATGAAGGCCGATTCCTCAAAGTCGATGAGGAGAAAGTATATGGAGAAGTCTTGAAAACAGCATGTGAACTTTTAAAGTGATTTTGGAGTTATCTCAGCATCTTCTATCCTCATAAAACCTGAATACCGCTCCCAGAAAACACTATGCCTATTTATTTTTATCCTCCCCTTAAAGTGGGGAGCATCACATACGAAGGTTTCGAATTCGCCTCCCTCACCGCAGACATCTATTCCAAGCTTCTTCCATTTCATCTTAAGCTTAAAAAGCAGATCCTCATTGAGGGTTCTTCCAATCCAAGATCTATCAAGACCGTAGGCAGCCACCCCGACGATGACTATATCGAAGCCGATCTTCAACATTTTCTCAACTATTTTTATAGGCTTCTTCTGCCAGAGCGGCGTCACCAATTTTAAACCCACCCTATGACATAATTCGAGAAGCTTATCCCTCTGATAATCTGAAGATATGACACCTGACAATAACCCATTAACTCCAATCCTCTTTAATTGGATAAGGGTCTCCTCCAACTTTCCAATCTCATTCCTCCCAGATACATTTAGAACAATCTGAGGAATACCCATGGCTTCGGATTGGAGCTTAGACCATTCAACGGCGGGATAATGCCAATAGAGAGATTCAACGCTTCCAGGATTCAAAGTTATAAGATAATTTACACTCCAGCCTTGATTTAAAGCCAAGTAAACTGCGAAATTTGAGTCTTTTCCACCGCTGAAGAGAGCTGCCAGCCGCATTTCAACTTCAATATGAAATAGGGAGATGACAAATAATAATTTAATTACCAGTTTACCATATTAGTTAATTAGCATCATTGAAAAGAAAGAAATTAAAAGAGGGGGAAGGATGGTTCTAGAAAATTTAACTAAGAGCTTGGGTGACGCCATAAGGAAGGTTATTAGAGCACCATTAGTGGATAGAAAAGTCGTTAAGGAACTTATAAGAGATATACAGAGAGCTCTACTACAGGCCGATGTAAATGTTCAATTAGTTCTCCAACTCTCACAGAGAATAGAGAGAAGAGTCTTCGAAGAGGAGCTTCCTCCAGGAATAACTAGGAGAGAACTTCTTCTAAAAATAGTGTATGATGAACTTGTAAACCTGCTTGGAGGAGAGGGAAAACCCCAAGTCATTCCATCTTCACGTAAATCCTACGTGATAATGTTGGTGGGGATTCAAGGTTCAGGGAAAACTACCACTGCAGCGAAACTAGCATTATTTTATAAGAAAAACGGTTTGAAGACAGCCTTAATCTGCGCCGACAATTATAGGCCTGGAGCATATGCCCAGTTAAAGCAGCTCGGAGAATCTATAGGTGTACCAGTATATGGGGTTCAAGAAAAATTGGATGCTTCAGAGATAGCTAGAAGAGGAGTTGATAAATTTAGAAGGGAAGGATACAATATTATAATAGTAGATACTGCTGGAAGACATAAAGAGGAAAAGACGCTTATAGAAGAGATGAAAAGGATAGCTGAAAAAGTATCGCCAGATGAGATAATGCTGGTTATAGATGGAACTATAGGTCAGCAAGCTATGATCCAAGCCAAAGCATTCAACGAAGCTACAAAGATAGGATCCATATTCATCACGAAATTAGATGGATCTGCCAGAGGGGGAGGAGCACTCTCAGCAGTAGCAGCAACAGGAGCACCTATAAAATTCATTGGAGTAGGAGAAAAAGTCGATGAAATTGAAGTTTTCATACCTTCAAGATTCGTCAGCAGACTGCTAGGTATGGGAGATTTAGAAACCTTGGTGGAAAAGGTGAAAGCAGCGGAGATCGCTCCCAGCGAAAAAGCTGCTGAACGATTAATGTCAGGCAAATTTACACTTAACGATCTGCTGGAACAGTTTAAAAGTTTAAGTAAAATGGGCCCGCTCGGAAAACTATTGAAACTTATACCAGGATTCGGCATATCCCTGCCCGAAGGATTTGAAGAAACATCTAAAGACAAGCTTAAAAAATATATGGCGATAATTCAGTCGATGACGCCTGAAGAAAGGGAGAACCCGGAGATCATAAATAGGTCGAGGATTAGGAGGATAGCTATAGGATCAGGCACCACGGTAAGGGATGTAAGGGAACTTTTAAAGCAGTATAGATCGATGAAGAAGCTCATCCGCCAATTTAAGAGGAAATCTAGGGTTTTCCGACAAGTGAAAGGCTTCCGTTGGGGGACTTAACGATAAGAGTGTTCATAGTTAAATTTCAATGTAAAATTGGAGAAATTATAAAAAAATATGTTAATGTAGCCTGTTCCACAATCTCGTCAGCCCTACTGATATCCCATGGAATGAGAAGAGACACCAAACTAATACTTGCATTTAACGACGACACATATATTAAATTTCTAGGGGAAAGATTGAAGTATGTAAGGCCTGACTGCCAATCTACAGCTGGAATTCTAAGAAAAATTTTAAGGGAGAATGAGAGGAGAAGATTGGAATCTAAACATATATTTCCAGGTATAATGGTTGGAAGGGGAAAATTCATCGATCTCCTTAAAGGTCCAAATCAAACATATTATTCAACGGATAGAGGAAGAGATCTATATTCAACTATCCTCCAATCAGATTTCAAATTTATTATAGGATATCCCCAATTATCTGAAGAGGAATTGGCAGCCGTTAAGCGGAAAAACGGAATACCTATAAGAATCAGCTTAAAATATAAATCTCCCGGACCACTAATAACTTTAATTCATCATAGATGCGACGAACTTGGAGTTTGAGGCAAAAAATGAACCTGTTAGAGCATGCTCTTAAAATTCTGGTAAAATATCCCCTCTGCGATCATTGTTTGGGAAGACAATTCGCCATGTTAGCTAGGGGAACCACAAATGAGCTCAGAGGATATTCCATAAAATTGCTTTTAACCATGAAAGCACACCTCCACATAAAGGAGGGAAGAAGAGAGGAGGGATTGAAAATTCTTAAGATTTTGGCTTCCAATGGAGGATTTCAGCCTGCAGAAAACATTCTCAACAAATATGGATGCAGAAATGTCCATGGAAAGATTAAATGTTACATATGCGGCAACATCTTCGAAGAAACAGAAGAAATAGTGGATGAAATTGTAAAAAAACTTTCAGAATATGAGTATTCAACATTTCTAGTCGGATCAAAGATTCCTGGAGAAATAGCGGAAAGAGAAGATAAGCTTAGATCAGAATACGAGTTAAATCTCGGAGAATCATTTAAATCAGAATTTAATAGATTTCTAGGAAAGATAGTTCAGAAGAAGACTGGCAGAGAAGTTTCATTTAAAAAACCAGACATTGTAGTGCTAGTCGACCTGACAAGGAAAAAAGTGGAAGTGGAATCCAAACCACTCTACATATATGGAAGATATAGGAAGCTTATCAGAGGAATTCCCCAGTCAACTTGGATATGTAGTTCATGTGGAGGTTTAGGTTGCCCAGAATGCAATTATACGGGAAGAAAGTATCCGACATCGATAGAGGAGATAATATCTAAGCCTGTTCTAGAATTGACGATGGGTGAGAGCGCAGTATTCCATGGAGCTGGAAGGGAAGATGTTGATGCAAGAATGCTTGGTAGAGGAAGGCCGTTTGTCATTGAAGTTAAAAAGCCTAAACGCAGATTCATAGATCTAAAATTGTTGGAGGAGAAGATAAATGAGAATGGTAAGGGAACTGTAGAGGTTCAATCGCTGAGATTTTCAAGTAGAATGGAGGTTAGGAAGCTTAAGAATTTGGCACCCTATACTAGGAAGAAATATAGGCTAACTGTAAGGGTGGATGGAGATTTAAATGAAGAGATGCTGAAGAGACTTGAAGAATATTTTAATGGTAGAGAGATTAAGCAGAGAACTCCGCTAAGAGTATTACATAGAAGAGCTGACAAAGTTAGAATTAAAAAGGTGTACTCCGTAAAGTGTAGAAGGATTTCTCAAAGCATTTTTGAAGTAATAATTGAATGTCAAGGGGGACTATACGTCAAAGAATTGGTCAGCGGCGATGAGGGAAGAACAAAACCCAGCTTCTCGGAGATTCTGAATATGTCTGCAACATGTCTGGAACTTGATGTTCTTGACGTTGAAGGCCTAGTAAGTTGAGAAGTATTTATTAGTTTCTCCTTTTATAGCCTATATGGTAAATTTGAACATTTAAATCGGTGATAAAGATGGTTAAACGCTCAAAGGGATATCGAAGTAAGACGAGAAAACTTTTAAGAAAGAAACCTAGAGAACGTGGACTATACTCTCTAAGCAGAATACTATATGAATATAGGAAGGGAGAAAAAGTTTCAATTATAATAGATCCAAGCGTCCATAAAGGTATGCCTCATAAAAGATATCATGGAAAGATCGGCATAATTTTGGGAAGAAGGGGAAGAGCCTACATCATAGAAACATATCTAGGAGAGAAGAAAAAGACTCTAATAGTTCCCCCGCAACATTTACGCCCCCTCACCGCAACCGATTGAGGTGAGATTTTATGCCTAAAAGGATAATTAAAAAGAAGGAGATACCCCTACCTGAAGTTAAAAACTTCCTTGAAAAGAGAAAGAAGGAAGGGGAACTTTCAACCTTGCAGAATGTGACATTAGATTATGTTTCGAAACTTGTAAAGATCGAAGAGGAAAAAGCTGAAAGGTTGAGGGAGAAGTTGATCAAAGAATATAGGTTATCATCCTTTACAGCCACCCAGATAGTTAACATACTTCCTAGAAATGTTGATGAACTTCGCCCCCTACTCACATTAGAGAGAAGAATCTTCCTCACATCGGAGCTTCAGAAAATTTTGGATACAATACATGAATATACAGGTTGAAATGTCCATATGGGATGATATTAAATGTTTTCTCGTCCACCTAGAGGGGGGAGTGGAAAATATGAGGAGTATGCATATGTCCTCGACTTTCTTCCCCAAGGACACCCACTTGAAACCACTCCGATATTTAGAAGGGAGCCCATAGCCCAAGTGATAGGGGAAAATTATTTCACCCTACTAGAAGTTGTTCCGAAACCGGGAATATTCTTGGCTCCAAGGGAAAGAGTATTCATAGGGAAGGGATTGAGAGATAAAATTGCAAGAGTTAAACGTAGAATTTCATACAATGATTTGACGATCCAAGCGAAAGATGAACTGCCAGCAATACTGGAAAAGATAGTTACACAACAGGAGAAAAGATTTGTGGAGTTCTTCAATACTCTGGATCGATAACTACTCGTCTCCACTCACTTCAACTTCTCCCCGGAATAGGGAGAAAATATTTATGGGTTATATTGGAGAATAGGAGAAAGAAGCCATTTGAAAGCTTTGAGGATATAAAGGAGAGAATTAAAATATCAGATCCTAAAAAGCTGATAATTAAGAGAATAATTTCAGAATTGAAGGGTGAAGATAAATATAAATTATTTGTCAAATGATTTTATGGTTTCAAAGTTGAGGAAACTTCTCGAAGAAACAAGAAAAATCCTTAAAATGTATGGTTTAAAGCCGAGAAAGAAGCTGGGACAAAACTTCACCATATGTCCAAAGCTTATAGATAAATTGATTCAATATGCTTCAATATCTAGAGATGACATCGTCCTTGAAATTGGAGCGGGAATAGGAACCTTAACCATTGAACTTGCTAGAAGAGCCTCAAAGATTATAGCTGTTGAAATCGATGCAAGACTCGTGGAGATCCTAAAATTTAGGCTTAAAGATTATGGAAACGTGGAAATCTTACATGGAGATATCATTAAAATGGAGCTTCCAAAATTCGATAAGACAGTTTCAAATCTACCTTTCAACCTCTCCTCCCCTATAACATTTAAATTGGCTGAGAAACCCATTTTCCAGTGTGCCGTTCTCACCTATCAGAAAGAGTTTGCAGAAAGGATGGTGGCGAAGCCTGGAACAGAGGAATATGGAAGATTAACCGTAACGGCCAACTTCTTCTTCGAAGTGGAAATGCTGGATGTAATATCTAGAAGATGTTTCTATCCGCCTCCAGAGGTGGATGCAGCCATAGTGAGATTGAAACCTAAGAGAATGAAAAATATAACTGAGCTGGATAAATTCTTCTTAGAATTGGTGAAATATCTGTTTTCTCAACGTAACAGAAAAGTTGAAAGAGCAGTTGCAACATATCTCTTCAAAATTAAAAGGGCTAATCCGGATGAATACGGCCACTTATTAAAGAAAATACCATATAGAGATTTAAGGGTAAGAGATCTTTCACCCAGTGATCTATACTGTTTAGCTGAAAACTTATATGGTGATCTAATTGGAGATCGAGAAATTTAAACTGAGAGATAAAATATTATGGGTTTTCAGGGGAGTATATAGACCGGCCCAGGACAGTTTAATGCTTCTAGACGCTGTTATAAAATTGGATAAAAACTTTGAATTTGGATTAGATTTGGGATGTGGATGTGGAATAAACACCATATTTTTAGCGGAGAAATGCAGTGAAGTATTGGCGGTGGACATTAATCCTAAAGCTACAAGAAATACTTGGATTAATGTTAAATTGAACTGCCTCTCAGATAAAGTTCATGTAGTCGTCGGAGACCTATTAAACTTTGTGGGGAGAGAAAGAATATTTGACATTGTTCTTCTAAATCCCCCCTACCTTCCAGAAGATGAATATGACAAATATATTTCGACGTTTGAAAAATTGTCTTGGAACGGCGGAGTTAAGGGAAGAAATATTATAGATCGATTCATTCACACTATTCCACAATTTCTCAGCGGAAAAGGCATAATTTTGATGGTTCAATCATCACTCTCCAATCTAAAAGAAACCATAAAAATGTTTAGGGAGGAGGGATTCAAAGTGGAAATCCTTGAAACTTCAAGCTTCTTCTATGAAAAATTACATCTCATAAAGGCTTTTAGAGAAGGGTGATGAATGTTGGATTCAACCTACTCAGTTATACTTGTAGAACCTGAATATGCTGGAAATTTAGGGTTCATTGCAAGAGTTCTAAAGAATTTTGATGGAAGAAGATTGATAATGGTGTCCCCTAAATGTAATATAGAAGAAGCCTATATTTATGCAGCTCATGCAAGAGATGTTATAGAATCTGCTATAATTCTAGACTCCTATATTGAAGCTTTGTCGATGGTGGATTTCACTGTTGGAACCACAAGCAAAGTTGGCGGAGACTATAATGTTTTAAGGATACCGATAACTCCGAGAATGCTTGCAGGCGCTGTTAAAAACTTTACCGGTGAAGTTGGAATAATTTTTGGAAGAGAAAGCAGAGGGTTAACTAATATGGAACTGGAACTATGCGATCTAATAGTATCCATACCTTCAAGTCGCCGCTACAGGGCATTAAACATAAGCCATGCAGTTGCAATAATACTTTATGAACTATATTTGGCCGCTAAGCATAGAGGATATATGGAGTTTAGAGAGGCTTCGAAAATCGAGAAAAGAATGCTGATCGAATATTTCGATAAACTTTTAGAGAGAATAGAATATCATCCATTTAAAAAGAGAATAGCCTCCATAATCTTTAAACATATTATTGGAAGAGCCTTTATTTCAGGACGAGAAGCACATACACTTATGGGAGTCTTTAGGAAGACCTTGATGAAACTGAGGGAAAATGAATCATAAGGGAATCTTGCTAACCTTTAACCTATTACTAGTTGGATATTCCTCCACGATAAATATTTTTGCTTCGACTGGCAGTTTTAGGGAAGCCAGCCTTTCAGCATTTTCAACAGTTGTTTCGATTCTTTTTAACCTTTCATCTACATGAAAATCGCTTTCACATATATTTAAATTGTGACGCATAAAGTTAATTAACCGTTTCAAATCGCCTTTAACCTCCACCACCCCCTTCAATAACAACCCTTCAGGTGAAATGGACTCATATTTTTTTGCAACATTTCTGCATTGTCTTATCAATCTATTCTTGAATTGCACGTCAATCTTTAATCTTGCAGGACAATAATGAATGTTAACCTTAAAAGTGTTTTTAGAAGCCCATTTAAGTATTTTAAGAGCCTCCTCTTCACTGCCTGAGACAGCTACATCTTCAGGTGATTTAACATTCATGCCTCTCAACTTTAAGCTTAACGCATTGGTTGGAGAGAATTCTAACTCATTTAAATTTATAAATGATGCGCCAACTCTATCTAAAAAGAGTATTATTCTTCTTATCCATTCACCTCTTCCAGGAATTACAGGTATTTCAACACCGGCATCCAATCCCTCCTCGATAGCTATTTTAATTTTAGCCAAATCCTCATTTCTAGTGGGATGAATTCTAATCTCGTCTAATCCAGCTTCCTTTAAACTTCTAGCTCTCCTCCTATTCAAAAGAATTGCATTAGTGTATAAATGTATGTGATGAGATTTTCCGAAGGCTTCTTTAAGAAGTTTAATAGCATTTAAAGTTCTCCTCATAACTGTTAATGGTTCACCTCCAGTTATCCCCGTTCCTTTAGCATTCATGGATTCTGCTTCGATCAGAATCTCACTTAACCTTTTCACAACTCTCTCATTCGCATAGATAACATCCTTTCCCATTCTCTCCTCGCTTATGGGACAATAATAACATTTCGTGTTGCATCTTCCAGTAATAAATAACACCATTTTCGCTCCTTCCATGCATAGGCTGCAGCCTCGAGGCAGATCGCCTATTATAAGTGAACTGCCCCCTGTTTTCTCTATTCTCCTCATTTCTCCTCCTCTTTCATGTTTAGAAGCTTCAACATTAAAGGCTATTATGAAAACAGTTAATATTAATTTTTATGACATTAACATTGAAAGGCTTCCTGCTTTAACAAGAGAAATGGATGGATATGGTTGGTGGTTTGAATGTGGCTATCCTCCATGGTGGAGGAGAAGTCATTGAGCTGATGGCAAACATTTTGCGTCTAAGGTGTAAGCCTAGAAGGACAATGAAAAACCTGGAAGCAAGAAGCCCCACCTAAGTAGAAAAGTTTCAAATCGTTTAATCTTGAATTTATCAGTATAGCTTCACAGTTGACTTTTCACCGAAAAAGCTCAATAAATGTTTAGAGTTTTAGCCTTCTCCTTACAGCGGGATCTCTCTCCACGATTTTTTTGAAGGCTTCCTCAAAGCTCTCTTCGGGAGATAGAGGATATTTCAAGTAGATTCCAGTTCTACCGATCTCATCTCTTCTCATCAAAACTCTCACCCTCTCCTTCACTATGTCCACGGAGACTCCGACGATTTTAGCAGCTTCAGCTTCTCTTCCCACAATTGGAACCTCTAAATGCCCTTTAGAAGTGGGAATTATCAGGAGAAGTTTCTTTGAAATTCCGGGCGTTCTAATATCGCTCCTCAACTCTTCCAGGGTGACTTCTCCTCCAAACCTGTAGAATTCTCTCTCCAGTTTCCTCAACTTGACGAGTGGAAATGTTACAGTGATTTTTTCATCAACCTCTATGTGAGCCTTTATCGCGTGGCTTGGAGTTGCTTGAACTATGAATCTTGCGAAAGGTTTCACTTTAAGTCTATCCAAAGCAATCTCCACTTTATATGATGGAACTGGATATGGTATCAGAATATCTATGTCGCTTTGGGCGTGAACGTCTCCTCTAGCTAGACTTCCATGAAGAACCGTTTTTAAACCGCTTCTCTCCAAAACTTCCATTACTCTAATAGCGATACATCTAAGATCATGGAGAAGCCTCCAATGCTCCTCATCATAGAATATTTCTCTTAAATCTCCAGACCTAACTGGTTTTATTCTCATTCTAAGAAAATTTATTTTACAGTGATTGTTAAGTGTTTGGTTGATGTTGAGGTGTCCATGCTGAATGAGCTTCAACTTTTAGGTTTCTCACTTCTAATCCTCTGGACTACACTATACTTACTTTATAGGATAATGCGATTAAACAGGTTTGGAGTTGAATTTAAACCATACTTAACCATTCTCTGGAGAACGAAAAAACTTAACAGGATGGTTTCAAGGCTGGCTGCCAAATTTTCAAATTTTTGGCATAAACTGTTCACATTGGGTTGTTTTCTAGCAGTAGGGGAACTTCTATTCACATTGAACTTTTTCACTCAGAATATTCTCTCCTTCTATAGGGGTGGAGCCGTCCAACCAGTAATTCCCCTGATACCTGGAATAACGATTTCCCTAAGCTCTCTCCACTACTTCATTCTTGCAGCTCTGCTCGTCTTCATATTTCATGAAATGTCACATGCCATAGCAGCTAGAATAGAGGGTATAAAAGTTAAAGATATAGGTTTAATGTTTATGGTTCTCATAATTGGAGGATTCGTTGAACTTGATGATGAAGATATGGATAGAGTGCCATTATCATCTAAACTTAAAATTCTATCTTCAGGATCCACTATGAATCTGCTAACAGGTATAATTGCAACGCTCCTATTGATCAACCTATATCTAGTTTTATCTCCACTGTATCTTCCATCGTCAGGAGTTGTGATAGTGGATGTTCTAGACAATTCTCCAGCGGATTCAGCTGGAATAGTTTACGGCGACATAATATTGGGGATAAACGGGATAAGAATATACAACACTGTAGAGTTCACGAAGATTTTAAGCGGGATCCCTGCGAACACTACGGTGATCCTCAATCTGTTAAGGGGAAATCTAGCCGTGAAGGGGGGAGCACATCCCTACAATCCTAAAATAGTTTATCTTGGAGTTAGAGTCTTCAACTATTATCCACTCCGCATTCCACTTCCACGGCAATTCCAAATGTTTCCATGGCATCTATACAATTTTCTAAACTGGTTTGAAGTAATCTCTATTAGTGCAGCTTTAATCAATATGCTTCCAATCCCATTCTTCGACGGAGATAGATTTTTCGAAAACCTATTTAAACATCCAATCTTCAATAGGAGAACCATATTTTTTATGAATCGAAAAATGGCTCTGGGAAAAGCGTTAACAGATACTTTGAGAATAGCCTCAATACTGCTTTTATTATTAAATATTTCTCAATCAATGGGCTTCATTTATCCATAGGGGGAAATATAATTGCAATGCAATAAATGTGGAAATATAGCAGTATATTTCAATAAAATTTCAGGTGTAGCTCTTTGCAAAAAATGCTTCATGAAATCTATCGAGGAAAAGGTTAGATGGACCATTGGGAAGTATGGGCTCTTCGAATGGAACGACCATATATTGCTTGCAGTTTCAGGTGGAAAGGACAGCCTCGTCATGATGAAGATTATAGCTGAAATAGAAAGGGAATTTCCCCAATCTACACTGATCGCGGTGACCATAGATGAAGGAATAAAGAATTACAGGGAGATAGGTTTAAAATTGGCTAAAAAATACGCTGAGAAGTTTGGAGTTGAGCATGAAATTTATTCATTTAAGAAATTCTATGGATATTCTTTGTCGGAGATCGTTGAAAAAGCTTATGAGAAAAAGCTTCCCCATCATCCATGCACCTATTGTGGAGTGTTGAGGAGAAAGCTGCTCAACGTCAAGGGAAAAGAACTTGGAGCAACAAAGATAGCTACAGCACATAATTTAGATGATGAGGCGCAAACAATTCTAATGAATATTCTTAGAGGCGATGTGGAAAGGTTGATAAGACTGTTAAGAGCAGAGAACACTAAGATTCCAGGTTTCATTCCAAGGGTAAAGCCAATGCAACTTATACCTGAAAGTGAACTGGCATTATATGCATACTACTCGAATATCGAACTCTACTCTGTGGATTGCCCATATTCGCATACATCTCTGAGAGATGAAATTAGAAGATTTCTCAACATCTTCGAGAAGAAACATCCAGGAGCAAAATACTCAATTTATTCATCATTTAGAAAAATCTCTCAGAAACTTGCGAAAAACATGGTTGAAATAGAATTTAAAAGATGCAAATATTGTGGTGAACCGACGACGAGGGAGCTTTGCAGAGCATGTGAACTACTAGAACAGCTTGGTTTAATTTAAGTGGGCGGCGGCGTGCCGATGCTGGACGCCTCTCCAGATCGTAGAACACCCAACGTCGAACTCAGCCCCGCACCCCCGTGAACGCCGCCGTCCAGGCTTAGGGCTGCTCCATTCCTGGCCTAACCCGTTTCGCCTGGTAATGATGGTTCACCTCTCCCTCCAGAGAGGCTACCATCTCCGACGACCCCACGGGACGAGGATTCATAGCCGAACCGTTGGGGTCTACGATCCTTCAAGACGCCTCACATCGGCTTTCAGCCCGCCATTTCGACCATTTGCGGTGTAGGGTATATACCCTACAAGGGGAGGCCGAGCCCCCCACCTAGCCGCCGCCCAAGAATATACTTGAAAGATTAAAATTAAATGTTATGTATATTCGCTAATTCGTCATTACTCTCACAGAGATAGGCTTCATGTTAAACTGGAAATATGTATTTCTGCTTCTCTCATCAGTATCTCTAAGAAAGTAGAGTGTGAATTTATCTTCTCCCCACTTTCTCCAAAACCTTTTCCGTTAAATCCATTCTCCCCTAATATTCCATTATAGAAATCTTCAGTTCGAAAATGTGGCGCCGGGGAATAGGTTTACATCCTTGTTCGAATCCTCGGCTTGAATTCCATAAGTAAGCATCTTAGTAATCACAAGTGCTAAATCATAAATATGCTTAAAGACTCTTATATAGGATGGGGATGCACATCGTGCCGAAAAGTTACGATAATTTAGCAGTAAAGGTCTTTCAGCTCTTGGATGATAATCCCGGGCAAACGATCAAGGATCTGGCCAAACAGCTGAAAATTAATAGAAGTTTCCTTGCAGGCTACTTAAAGGCTCTGGAGGACCAAGGTCTAGTTAGATCGAAAAGGATAGGCCCGCAAAAGTATACTTCAATAAAAGGAGGAAGGAGGAGAGCAAGACATGAAATATCAAGATTTATTAGAACTTAAGAAGCGCATGGACTTTAACTTGACAGAACCAGAAGTTTTAGTTAAACTCGTAGAGGAGGCTCGCTCTAAGGGAGAGAAGGCACAAAAAGACATGAGAAGATTACAACAAATATCATCTAAGATCGCTGATATTTTTGAAAAGGAGGGATTAATCTTAAAGGAAGAAACTTTAGAGCAAGTTAAATTACGATATAAACGGGCCGTTGGGATTGACGGTAGTTTCCAGTTAGCAGGAGGGGCTGGAGGTAAATGGTACGCCCCCATTAGTGTTGCAAGGATCATTTTTAAGAACGGATTTGGTAGTCAACCACATGTTGACATCTTTTGGGCGGGAATTCAAGAGATTGATGAAACAGACCACCCCGAGCCTAAGAATGTCGCATCGTTGATGATGCTAACTGCGGAATCAAAAGCCATTTTAAATTGGGGCACGTTAAATAAACCATCCTTTGTTTTCATCGATGGTCCAGTTGTGGATCCTCCTGTAATGAGCCTTGGAGGAGAGGATTATATCAAAGATAGATGTGAAGGAATAAAGAAATGCTTAGAAAAGTCAATTGTAATAGGGTGCGTAAAAAGATCGCGAGACAGATTTTATATCAAATATTTAGAAAAACTTCTCTCTAATACTTCGGCAAAGGATTATTTAAGTCAATTTTTAACAGATCAACATCTTATGGCATACATCTTTGCCCATGCTAGATCTAGAAAATATTTCGGACCAATTTTTACGAATTGGATTGACATAAGTTCGGTTAACAAAATTTACGAGTTATATAAAAAACATGGAATATATGTAACATGTTTATTCTTCCAGAAAAGCATGACTTCTCCTGTTTTAAGATTAGATATTCCCTTCTTAAACCCACCCGAGAACGATTCCAAAACTGACGAAATAGTACTTCAAGCTGTAAAGGCAACAGATATGTGGACTTATCCAGGGCAAGATTATCCGCTTCCCGTCATCCTTGCCCATGAAAAATGTAATATCCGAGAGGGGTGTGCTCAAGTTCTTTATGAAGAAATAATAACGAAGAGTCGAACTGTGGATCCATATAACCAACTTATTTTAACGCAATTGAGGTGATGACATGGCAAGTACGCGTGATGTTGTTGGTATAATTTTAAGTGGAAGTACTACTACCGAAGCAACTTGTCAACTTCTAGAATCTGCAGAGAGAGGCGGTATAAAGGAAGGAATGCTCCTCTTAGTCGAAAGTCAAGGAAGAAAGCTCTTGGCAAGGGTTGCTCAAATAGTGCCTTACAATGCATTTTACACAGAAGGAGATCCGTGGAGTGAGGCTAGGAGAAAGGGATTGCCAATACCTGAAGATGTGGCCCGAAAGTACGAGGTTTGCAAACTTGATTTACTCATAGAAATCCCAAGATCGGAGATTAGAAGCCCTCCACAACCAGGAGATGAGGTTCTAAGAATAGATCCAACATCTCATCAAAAAGACATTTTTGGGGTCTCAGTCGGAGACCCGAAGCACGTTTGGATAGGAACTCTTTCTGGTTATGAGAGAAGCTCTGTTCCAATTCCATTAAACGTTGAAAATATTCCAATGCACATGGCAATATTTGGAGTAACTGGAAGTGGAAAATCATTCACCGCAGGAGCCCTTATTGAGAAACTAGCTGAAGTTCCTGTAAAAAAGAATACTAGCGTATCATACCCCATGATTGTTGTTGATGCTCACGGTGATTATACTGATTACGTGACTTATGTAGCTAAAGGAAAGAAGCTCGGACATATAGGATGGATAAAGAGATACGTTTTCCCTAACGCGTTTGTACGGACGGATATTAGAGAATTAGGAAAATTAGTTCAGCCTATCGGTATTAACTTAGATTTAATTTCTCAAAGAGAACTCGCTGAGATCATCATTCTATTCTACAAAGGAACTTTAGAGGGTGCGGAGTTGCAGGTTGATGGTTTAGATGCCCTTTTTAACCATATGAGAGCAAAGGGTTATTCAAGTGTACAAGATCTGTTTATACATTACTTTGATGATCTTGTGGAGGACGGATTAGAGAAACTTGCTAAAGAAATAAATATGCATTCCTCAACAAAAGGTGCAGTAAGTCGTGCTTTAAGAAGTTTTAAAGCGATTGAAGACGAGCACAAATTACTCTCAACGAAATCGGACCTAAAAGACGCTAAAATTTCTTCTAGGGGCGATATCGAAGAAGTTAATTTTGTTGAGCAAATTACACGTGAAGGAGGTCTAGCTATCTTTGATTTCTCAGCTGACGGAGCTCCGGGAGTGGATTTAAAAACAAAACAGTTTGTAATGACATATTTAGCAACCTTGTTGTTTGAGCAATTCACTCGATACAAGATGAAAAAAGAAGACAGGTACCTTCTTTTCATCATAGAAGAAGCCCAGAACTTCTGTCCAGATAAATCGTATCCAGTAGGTTCTAGTCTTGCGCACACGAAGCTTTCAGCAATTGCAACTCAAGGGAGGAAGTTCGGCCTTTCTCTATGTCTCATTTCCCAACGTCCTTCCTTCGTTGACAGAATTGTCTTATCGATGTGCAATACTTTCCTTATCCATAGAGTCTCGCCAGAGGACGTGGGCTTTGTTCGTAGTATCAGTGGAGGTTTGCCGCCATCTCTCGTTCCAAGACTGACAACAATGAGTACTGGCGATGTTATAGTAACAGGTCAAATGGTTACTGTACCTTTCCCACTGGTAATACACATCCTCGAAAGCGATCGCAAGGTGAAGCCAACTGTTGGGAAAACGAATGTCTGTGAGACATTAGCTAAATTGCGAGGGGTCTAATTTGGTTACGACTAGGATTTATGATAGACTGCCGAGTGACGCTGGCGTAACGTTTGAAGGATTTGAGGATATAACGCTGAGAAGCAGAGAAAGCGTTAAGAAAAAGCTAGAAGATTTCATGGATTATTGTAAAAATGCTCGAAAACCAGCTATTAGGGTAATTTTAGGAGAATGGGGAGAGGGAAAAACAGATGCTTATAGAAGATACATAGAGCCAAAAGCAAAAGCTGATGGCAATTATGCATTTTTTGTATCCGCATCGACTCTGTCTAATGGATATGAAGCACCTGCTGTATCAAAGCTTTTGAAAACTACCTCGCTTTCAGCAGTAAGATTTTTGGTTGTATTGTTTAGCTGTATTAGGGAGGAATCTAGAGAGACAAAGATACCTGAACCACAGAAATATCAGGACGCTTTTAGTTATCTTAGCGCTACTTTAAGCAATCTTATTGGCACAGAAAAAACACGTAGAATTTTTATTTTCGTAGATGAATTTGAGGAATTATTACTCGCTCCAGCCAAGCTGAGGGATATAATTTCTGGGATAAAAGAAACAATAAACGGAAGGTACACCGTGATAGATGAGGGGGGAGAATATGAAGGCTGTGTGCATCTTATAATTGCAGCGACTCCCGATGCTTACTATAGATTACAGGTTGATGAAGAGACATCTCTCATTTTTGGAGGATTAGGAAGAAGGGCTGGTGTTATTGATTTACCACAAATACGGAAGGAGGAAGGGATAACTTTCCTTTTTGAGCTTTTAAAATACGCTTACAGGAATAAACTTCCACAGCCTCTTCCGTTTAACAATCTTGGGATTTTTAATGCTATATTTCGTATCGCTCAAGGTAACCCCGGAAACATAGTCAGTCTTTTTACCAGACTTATGAACAGTGCCCGGGTAAATGACAAATTCATTAGGGTTATAGATAGTGAACATTTCCTTAAGTTCTTAGAAAAGGAGTACGTCTTTGTATATGGAGGTTCAACAGCCTGTTTAGAGACTGAAACCTTTCATAGGTTTCTCAAAATTGTAGGGGATCAAAGAACAAGAGATCTTGGTGAAAAATGCTCACTATTATTGAAGATAATCGTCGGAGAACTCAAACCTTTTTCAGTAGAGGAATTAGAGAGCCGTGTTAAGCACAGAAATATCAAAAATCTAATAGCTATAATAAACAACGATTTGAAGAGAAGAGAAGGACTAGAAAAGGCTATTCTTAAAGTCAGTCCTTTACGTCAAGATAAAACATTCCACGATGTTGAAATAGCGTTTAAAGACTTCATTACCGCAGAAAGAGGTGAGAGATACCTCAAGATAGATAATTACTCAGAACGGCTAGAGGTATTTGAAGATAGGATATCCTACTTCACATATGAAGAGGGTAACATTATCCGAAGAATTTATCTTCCTTCTGATCGACGCAGTATAATGTCCTTTTTTGAGGGAATCACCTTCGATAGGGCCGTTGAAATAGAGCACATAGTCAATAGGAGGTTATGTGAAGATAAGGATTACTACATTGCAAGCGATGAATTGCTTTCTCAAATATTTCCAACACCAATACCAAGAGAGCTCGATTTCATTAGGAATAGAGAAAAGCGATTAAAGCTCTGGAGAGACGTCACTAAAAATCTGGCAGAAGAGTATGAAAGCTACATGCCAACAGCTTTCATACATATCCTCAAGAGATCTAAGATATTTTCTATTACTGAAACAACAAGTTACACGCCAAGAATTCCTGTTCGTTTTGCTGAATTGACAACAGAGGGAAAGAAAATCAATACCGCCTTTTTCTCAGTAAATGGAGATGTAAAAGGCGAGGATATTGAAGAACTCTGGCGCTTAATAAGAGGAAGAAGACCCCCCATTCATTGTATATTTTTAGTTTTTACTGGAGAGCTTACACAAGAAGCAGAAGATAAAATCGAAAATAAAGAGATGGGAAAAGATGGAGAGAACCTCATCTTAGAGATCCGTGTACATCCAACTTTAGCGAAAAGGATCATCTGCATATACAAGGCAAGTTTTATGCCAGAAGATGTTGACGAAAATCTACTTTCCTCTGTGATCGATAAGTTAGTAATACAGGAGTTAGATATTCCAAATAAGATAAAGAATTGGCTAAAAGAGCAAGAGGAAAGAGGAATTGTTATCAGTGAATTGGCGATTGAAGCGACCTCGAATCTTAGAGAATTTGCTGATACTCTCAAGTTTTTCATAAATTTCATGGAATATGAGGGTACAGTCGAGGAAATATTTAATAAAAACTTGGAATTACTCGAATATACGCGATATGCTGCGAAAAAAGTTGGGTTAATTCCAGACATACAGCTTCCAAAGTTTAACAGAATAGTGGAAGATCTCCTAAACAATGGTTTTCTGATACGCTCTAGAGGCAGATATAGAATACAACGTCATCAAGTTGAGAATAGGATCTTAAAAATACTTGAAAAAGAAAAGAAACTCTCGCAAAAAGAGCTTGAAAAATTCTTTGTTCTAAAAAGAAGTAGATATCTTAGTGACGTATTTCTTTCAATCCTTGAATATAAAGGCCTCATAAAGAGAGAAAGCAATAATTACTTGCTTACCGATAAGAATGAATTACTTTCGGATGTAGAGGACTATTACAGAAGATTTAAGAGGCTAACAGAAGTCAAGCAATACCAAAATTATGGCTATATTTATATGACCAAAGAAAGGGGCGAACGGTTCATTTCTTTAATCGAGTTTGAATCATTCATAGATAA